>CAZCER010000238.1:0-7592 GCA_964497385.1 uncultured Armatimonadia bacterium
GAGAAAACCCCGATGAGCAGAGCACCGAGAGGCTTCACCCTGATCGAACTTCTGGTCGTCATCGCCATCATCGCGATCCTCGCGGCGATCCTCTTCCCGGTCTTCGCGAAGGCGCGCGAGAAGGCGCGTCAGACGGCCTGTCTCAGCAACTTCAAGCAGATGGGGCTGGCGCATCTGCAGTACTGCCAAGACTATGACGAGATGTACGTCATCAACCCGGAATGGAAGACCCGCCTCCAACCCTACATCAAGTCGACGGAGATCAACCGGTGCCCCAGCCGTCCGCAGTTGCCGTGGTACTACGGGCAAGGCTACAACATCGGGGTCCCATCGGCGATGGGCGCGTTCGTTCAGGGCTTCCCCGCGCTGACCGAGGCCGCTGTTCGCCGGCCAGCCAGCGTCGTGGTCATCGCGGAGTGGGACCGCTGCAACGCCGGCCCCCCAAGCGGGCCGGTGGGGTTCTTCGGTGGAGGGGCGACGGCCTGGTGGGCGGTCTGTCGCATTCACAACGGGGGCTCCAACCTGGCGTTCGCCGACGGGCACAGCAAGTGGCTGCGGCCCGAGAAGTTCCACAGCACGACCGACCATATGGAGTCGGACGGGACGCTGGTTCCCTCCGACGCGCACGCGGTCGAGGAGCCCGTGTGGCGCTCGTTCTGGGACCCCGCGTACGATGGATAGGGCCACCCAGAGGGCGTGGACAACCGAGAGCCGTCTGCTCCGCAAGGCGAAGGACCTGGCGCTGGGCGGCATGATGGGCGCCCTTGGCGTGCTGCTGCCGATCGCGTTTCACGTCGTGCCCGGCGCGGGCCCCGTGTTCCTCCCCATGTACCTGCCGATCCTCGCTTGCGGTCTGCTCGTCTCGTCCTGGGAGGTCGCGCTGCTTGTCGGTGTGGTCACGCCCTTTGTGTCGAGCGCGCTTACGGGCATGCCGCCGATGATGCCGCACGCCCCGGTGATGGCCCTCGAACTCGGCGCCCTGGCGCTCACCGCCTGCGTCGCGCGGCGGCTCGGGGCGAACGTGTGGGCGGCGTCGGCGGCGGCGCTGGTGGTGCGGGCGGGCCTGCGGCCGGTGATCTACGCCCTCGGAGCCGGATGGCTCGGAATCGAAGCCCCGTTGGCGATCTGGGCGTTCGCCGCTATCCTGGAGGGCTGGCCAGGCATGGCGCTCCAGCTCTCGGTGGTTCCGGGAGCCGTGCTGCTTATCGAGCGGCAGAGCGCCATCGCGCGAGCCGGGAAAGGCGAGAACACGGATGAGGCTTGATCCGATCGACCTGGTGCGCGAAGTGCATGGGCATGTTGGTCCGTACGTGGTGACCGGACTCCTGGCGGCTGAACTCGCGGTCGAGCGCGTCGGAGCGCGAAAGCACTTCGGCGTCGAGGCCGTGGTCTTCGCGCCGGACGCGCCGCCGCCGTCCTGCTTCATCGACGGCGTGCAGCTCGGCAGCGGATGCACGATGGGCAAGCGCAACATCCGTCATGCGCTGGCCGACCACGTCGCCCTTGTGCTTCGCAACCGGGACACCGGCGCGTGCGTGCGCGTGGATGTGCGGTCGGAGATCATCGAAAGGGCCGTGGAGGCTCTGCACGCCCACGACGACGTGGCGGGGGCGCAGGTGATTCTGGACGCCCAAGGCGAGGATCTCTTCACTGTGGCGGAGTGCGAGTGGGACGGGTAGTGGTTCGGGTGAAGAGCGGACCCCGCGCGCTGCGCGCCGCGAGCCCGACAACGCGGCTTGTCGGGCTTCTCGTTCTCGTGGTGGGCGCGGCGTCCGTGTCGGCCGCCCGCCCGCTGGGGGCGGTGGCCTGGGCGGCGGTCGCGTTGCTCGCGCTGGCGCTCGCGCGCGTTCCGGCCGGCTTGATCGGGCGCCGGCTTCTGCCGCTGGCCGTCATGGGTCTCTCTTTGGTTCTGGTCCGCGCCGCAGCCGAGCGGCTGGGGTGTATCGCGGATGCGGAGCGCGGCGAGATGTTCGTCGCATCGCTCGTGCTGAAGGCCTACCTCATCGTCGCGTTCACGACGGCCGCGCAGGCGGCGTTCTCCGAGCGCGACCTCCTCGTCGGCCTCAACAGCCTCCCTCTGCCCGCGGACGCGCGTTCGCTCGGCTATCTCATGGTGCGAGGCGCGCGGTACCTCGCGGACGAGGTCCGGCGGCTCGTGCGCGCTCGCGAGGCTCGGGGCGGGGGACGAGGGCTCCGGCTCGCGCGCGCCATCGGCTCGCTCGCGCAGGTGCTGATCGTCCGCTGCGGGCGGCGTGCGGAGACGCAGGCGTTCGCTCTCCGGGCGCGCGGTTTCGAGACCGGCTTCCCCACCCTGCAGCGCGCGCCGCTTCGGTGGTACGGCTGGGCTCTGCTGCCGGTCGCGCTCGCGTGCGCGGTGGCGACGGCGAGGCTGCCATGGTGAGGCTCGAGGATGTGGGCTACGCGTTCCCCGACGGGACCCGGGCGCTTGACGCGGTGAGTCTCGCCATCGACCCGGGCGAGCGCGTGGCGCTGCTGGGCCCGAATGGAGCGGGCAAGAGCACTCTGATCCTGGCGCTCGCCGGTCTTCTGCGCGCGAGCGGAAGGCTCCGCGTCTGCGGGCATGACCTGGCGGCGCAGAGATTGGACGGCCTCCGCCGACAGGTGGGGCTCGTCTTCCAGAACCCCGATGACCAGCTCTTCATGCCGAGCGTTTTCGACGAGGTCGCTTTCGCCGCCTTGAACGCGGGCTACGGCGACCAGGAGGTTCGGGACCGGGTGGCTGGGGCGCTCGCGACGGTTGGCATGAGCGGACACGAGTCGAAGCATCCCATCAACCTGAGCGTCGGTCAGCGTAAGCGCGTCTGCATCGCCTCGGTTCTGGTGACCGACAACCGGCTTCTGATCCTCGACGAGCCCAGCGCGGGCCTGGATCCGGGGGGCCGCCGGTCGCTCATCGAACTCCTCGGCGCCCTCGACACGACGCTCCTGATCGCCACGCACGATCTGGATCTGGCGCTTCAGCTCTGTCCGCGTTCCGTCGTCCTCGCGGAGGGCCGGGTTGCGCGCGACGCCCCGACCGAGAGCGTCCTCGCCGATGAGGCGTGGCTTCGCGCCATAGGGCTTTGAGCGCGCCTACCAGACCAGGAGCAATGCGACGAAGTAGGCGAGCGGGACGTTCAGCATGAGGCTGTCGAAGCGGTCGAGCACCCCTCCGTGACCGGGGATGAGGGCGCCGAAGTCCTTGGTTCCGAGGTCGCGCTTGAGGATGGACTTCGCGAGGTCGCCCACCTGGCCCGCGAATCCGAGCACCACTCCGAGCGGCAGGGCGAAGTGGAGCGGGACGCGGACCCAGAGGCCGACGCCGAGCGCCGCGAGGAGACAGCCCGCCGCCCCTCCGACCATCCCCTCCACCGTCTTGTTGGGGCTTGCCGGCGTCAGTTTGGTCTTCCCCATGCTTCGGCCCACGAAGTAGGCGGCGCTGTCCGTGGCCCACGTGCAGCAGAAGGTCAGCAGCATGGCGCGCGCCCCGAACTCGAGCGGCCACGGCAGGCCGGCGGGGGCGAGAGCCGGCTCGGCGGCGCCGACGCCGCGGAGCAACGGGAAGAACGCGAACGGGACGCCGAGGTAAAGGGCGCCGAACACGCTCGCGGTCGCGTTTCGGACGACGGGATGCCGCTGGTCATAGTGGTACCGATAGACGTAGTAGCCGAGCGAGCACGCAAGCAGCGCGAAGAGAAGACCGGCCTGCGTGACGGCGTAGACGTCCGCCGGCATGCGCCACGCCGCGCCCTCGGGCGCGGCGTAGCAATGGGTCGCGAGCACCAGGAGGCCCACGAACCCGTACATGAGCGGACCGGCCAGTTCCCAACGGCGACGCTCGCACTTCGAGATGAACTCGTGCAGGCCTAAGCAGGCGAGCGCCGCCGCCGGCAGCGCGAGCCACCAGCCCCCAAGGCATACGGCGACGACCGCGACGGGGATCCCGACGATCGCCGATGCGACACGGAAGCGCAGCATGGCTCTCCTCTCTCGGGGCCTCGGATCAGGCCTCGGACGGCGCGCCGAGCCCATAGGCCTCTCGCACCCGCGCCACGTCCTCCGTGGTGGTGGGGAACCGCCACCTCTGAAACAGAGGCAGGAGATCCACACCGGCTTCCTCGCTGAGGATGGCGCACATGAGCGCGACCTTGTCCTCCGCCGCCTCGGGCGGCGTGCGCCCCGCGGCCGCAAGCCGGCCGTACGTGCGGTACCACCCTTTGTAGACCTCCCAACCGTAGACCCGCTGGATGCGCATCAGGAAGGAGTTCAGGTCGTCCGACTCCATCTCGTTCCACGTCCGAGCGGGGTCGGCGAGATAGCGGTCGCCGAACGGCACAAAGAACTTCGAGGTGAACTCAAGCCCCGGGACGGTCAAGGTCGCGTCCGGACTCGGGTAGCCGGGAGCCTGGAAGCTCCAGGGCAGCCGGAGATCGGGATCGTCGATCGTCTCCGCCGCGTAGCAGAGCTTGAAGTTGGCCTGGCATTCGGCCATGGGGCCGTTCCAGATGTACCAGTCGCCGAGAACGTCGAAGTCATGCCCCAACTCATGGACCCAACCGAAGGACAGAACCCCCTTGTCGAAGTCGGCCAGCGTCGACTCGACGAACCGCGTGTTGAGCACGACCGGGTTTCCGGCGTAGGCCCAGTAGGGGTGCTCGGGGCACTCTTTGAAGATCACGGTCTGTCCCTCGTAGGGGCGCAAGCCGGTGAGGTCGGCCATCGCGACGTAGCTCGCGTTCATCCACGCCACCGCGCGGTCGATGCCGCTCGACCGCTCGAAGCGCGACTCCATGAGTTCGAGGCCGACATGCGCGCCGGCGACGAGTCGGGTGGGTTCCGGAAGGGTCGCGCCGACGATTGCGAGGGAGAAGTCCCGCTCGACGGCCTCGCCCTCCGCGATGACGCGCACCACGCCGCGCAGCGTGAGAGGCTCGGGATCGGCTCGGCGCCAGAGATCCTCGGGGAGGTAGCTGACGGTGTCGTGCCGGGCCTCGCCTTGGCCCGCGACCGGCCGGCCCACGGGCTCCGTCCAGGGCTCGCTCAGCGTCTCATCGCCAAGCATCCAGGTTCCGGTCCAGCTCTCCCAGGTCACCGGCTCGGCGCCGTCGTTGCGGACGGTGATGGCGTAGCTTCCCCACCCGCCGGGCATCCAGCCGGCGGGAATCGTGTTCTCGGCGGTGACCGCAACGTCAGCCGACAGGGGGAGGGTCGCAAGGACGATCTGGAGCGCAACGCACGCTGGAAACGCCAATCGCATAGGACAACTCCCGTCTATCCATCCGGGGGCCCTTTCCTCGTGGGGACGCTCGCGTCCTCCGCGCCGCCCGGGTCCGCGGCTTGGTTGGAGTCGCGGTCCACACCTGAACAAGGACACTGACGGCCCTTCCCGGAATGTCCGAATCCGCAGATGAGCCACACGCTTGTAAGCCTATGGAGGCGAGTTGCATGAAGCTGATGTTCGTAGGCGCCCATCCCGACGACGGCGACCTCCGCATGGCGGGCCTCGCCTGCCGGTACGTCGAGCGCGGCGGTGAGGCGGTCCTCGTGTCGCTGACCAACGGCAACGCCGGCCATCAGACCATGCGGCCGGACGAGCTGGAGGCGCGGCGGCGCGAGGAGGCGCGGCGAGCGGGCGAAGCGATCGGGGCGCGGTATCTCGTGCTCGACCACGACGACGGCCGGCTCACCGCTTCCATCGAGGCGCGCGAGGAACTCATCCGACTCATCCGAGCGGAGAAGCCCGACCTGCTTCTCGCCCTCCGACCCTACGACTATCATCCCGACCACCGCGCGGCCGGGCAACTCGTTCTCGACGCGGCCTATCTCCTGACGGTTCCGCTCCTCTGTCCGGACGCTCCGATTCTCGAGAGCATGCCGGTCATCGCTTACGTCTATGACGCGTTCCGCCCGCCGTTCCGCGCCGATGTGGCCGTCGGCGTGGACGAGTATCTCGAGAAGAAGCTCGACATGATCGCCTGCCACGAGTCGCAGGTCTTCGAGTGGCTTCCCTACAACCGCGTCTTCATGCATGACCTGCCGCCCGAGCGGTCGCTCCGGCGCGACTGGATGCGTGACAACTTCGAGGAGTATCTCACGGAGCCGGTTGCGCGATGCCGGGACACCATCCTCGATCGGTACGGTCTCGAGGCGGGCCAGCGGATCGTCTACGCGGAGTTCTTCGAGATCTCGGAGTACGGCGCGCACCCGGACGCCGAGGACATCGAGCGGCTCTTCCCGATGTAGCGCGCGCCGCTACTCGGCGTCGGCCTCCTCGGAGCGGCCCGGGTCGTGGTCTCGCTCGCAGGGCTCCACGTGGATCGTGACGTTCAGGCCGGCGAACCGCTCGCGCAGTTGGTCGGTGATCTGATCGGTCAGGTCGTGCGAAGCGCGCACGCTCATCGCGCCGTCCACCAAGAGATGGAAGTCCACAAAGCGCTGTGAGCCGGCTTTGCGCGTCCGGAGCCGATGGTAGCCGCACACCTGCGGGAGGTAGGCCTCGATGCACTCGCGGATGCGCTCCTCCTCGGCTTGGGGGAGGCTGGAGTCCACGAGGTCCCGCGAGGAGTCGCGCGTGAGATCCCACGCGGCTTTGAGGATCATCAGCGCGACGAGGACGGCGACGGCGGGGTCGAGCCAGTCCAACGGGACCTCCGGGGTGAAGCGCCGCCCGGCCGCGACCGCGCCGAGCGCGACCGCGACGCCGACCGAGGTGTACACATCGGTCCGGAGATGCCAGCCGTCGGCCAGAAGCGCCACCGAGTCCGTCTCGCGCCCGACCCTGAAGAGAACCTGCGAAACGACGAGGTTCACGATCGCCGAGACGCCCATGACGGCGACGCCCCAGCCAAGGCCGTCGAGAGGCTCCGGATGACGGAGCTTGCGCGCCGCTTCCCAGAGGATCCAGCCGGCCGCGGCGAAGATGAGGAGCGCCTCGACCGTTCCGGAGATGTTCTCGGCTTTGCCGTGCCCGTAGGGGTGCTCGGCGTCCGGAGGGCGGCTCGCGATGCGCACGGCGGCTAGCGCGATCACGGCCGCAATGAGGTCCACGCCCGAGTGGACGGCCTCGGACATCACGGACACGGAGCCGATCGCGAGCCCGGCCCCGAGCTTGCCCGCCACGAGCGCGGTGTTCGAGCCCACGGACAGCCATGCAACCTTGGTCTTGCGGGCGTCGGCAGACAACTGTCAACTCCCACCTGCGAGACGCAACGCCCCGCGAGATGCATGTCCTACGGGGCTAGACCCGTTGCCTCCGACGGAAGGCCCGGCCGCGCCTCCCGGGTGGAGGCCGCCTGTTCATCACACGAATCTAGCCGGCCCCGGCGCCCAGGTCAACCGCGTCGGGAGAGCCAACCGCGCGCGCGTCAACGAGCAGGCTCACGAAGTTCCGAATCTTGGCGTCCCGGCGGCCATCGGCGAACCCGTCGTAGTCGAGCACGAGGAAGGGGATGCCTCCGTGCCGGCGGCGCAGCTCCTTGCTGAGCGCCGCGACCGTCATGCCCGGCATGCAGTTGAACGGGCTGACGGAGACGATCCCGTCGAGTCCGCGCTTCGCGTAGTCGACGGCTTTGCCCATCGAGCAGATGGCCTCG
>CAZCER010000239.1:0-3828 GCA_964497385.1 uncultured Armatimonadia bacterium
TCGCGCCGCTTGGCGCGTTCTCGCGCGAGGGTTGGACGCAGGCGCTCGCGGCCCTGACGCCCGGGCCGCGAGGGGGGCGAATCCGGCGTCTCGAGATGGAGGCGCCTCCTGGCGTCGCTCTGCTGTTGTTGGAGGAGCCCTCGGGGCGGAGGACTTTGCTCGCGGTGAACCGGCTCGAAGGGCCGGTTACCCTTGAGGCGGAGATCGCGGGGCGCGGCCGGTCGGGGATGCTGCGGTTGCGTTTCGGCGCGGACGGGGCGCCCGCGCCGGAAGGTCCGACGCGCGTCTCCGCGTCTTCCGGGCGGTTGGGCGACCTAGTGGGCGGGCGTTCGATGACCCTTTACGTGCCCCGGAACTGAACCCCTCTTCTTTGCGGGTTCGCTGAAGATTCCTTTCAACTTCCGAGAAGATGGCCGTTTCGCGCGTGGAATAGTACTCGTAATCGGATGCAGTCGGGGTCCGAGGTCCTGCGGTCGGCAGGGCTCGGACCTACGTGGAACATCGCAAGTCAGAGGGGCTGAGCCGGCACTCGTCGCGCGCCAGGGAAGGAGGGGTCAGACCGGCCGGCCCAAGTTCGAGCAGTGCCGACGCTTGGCGTCGGTGACCGAAAGGACGGGGGAGCCTCCGGTGTGCGCGCGAGTGCTCGTAGTCGACAACTCACCAGCGCGTGTGCACGAGGTCCGGGACCGCCTGACGTCGCTCGGGTGCAGCGTGGCGGTAGCGGAGAGTGCGCACAGCGCCCTCAGCCTTCTCTCCTCCGGGATGTACGATATGGTTGTCGTGAATTGGTTCATTGAGGACATGATGCTGCACGATTTCGCGGAGACGGCCAAGCGCACGGGGTCCGACTGCTTGTTGATGGTTGCTTTCGACAGGCAGGAGCGTTTCCGCCCACGGGGCCTGGACTACCCCTATGTGGACGGATGGATTCCCTACCGCTGCTCGGACCAAACGCTTCGCGGACTCGTTGACCGCGCCTCAGGAGCGGGCGCGCGGATGCCTGCCTAACCAGACAACTCGGATGCGAGCGCAAGCGGCGGCGTCGGGAGCGTCGCCGCTCGCGCTGTACGGAGGGTTCGCGTCGCAGGCGCCGCGCCCGTACCGTAAGATAGGTCGGCGGGCCGCGACGCGCGCGGCCCGAGCCCTTGTCGCCCATGGATAGGATCCCGGAAGCCGTGCTGGTCGCCCGTCGCGTGGAGATCGAGGGAATCGTGCAGGGGGTGGGGTTTCGGCCTTTCATCCACCGCCTTGCGACGTCGCTGGGGCTCTCGGGCGAGGTGCTGACCCGGACGGGGGGGGTGACGGTCCGGATCGAAGGCTCGGCGGAAGCGCTCGACGAGTTCGAGCGCCGGGTCCGCGCCGACGCGCCGCCGGCGGCGGCGATCGACCGCGTGGCCTCGGAGGACGTGGAGCCGTCGGGTGGAGCCGAGTTCACCATCGTCGCGAGTCTCGCGGACGGCGCCGGCGCGATCCGTGTGCCTCCGGACATCGCGATCTGCGCCGACTGCCTCCGCGAGATGCGCGACCCGAACGACCGCCGTTTCGGGCACCCGTTCATCAACTGCACCAACTGCGGGCCGCGCTTCACCATCGTCCGCGGGGCGCCGTACGACCGTCCGATGACCTCGATGGCCGGCTTCGAGATGTGCCCCGACTGCCGGCGGGAGTACGAGGACATCCGCGACCGACGCTACCACGCCCAGCCCGTGTGCTGCCATGCTTGCGGCCCGACCCTCGCATTCGTGCGCCCCGGCGCGCAAACGCCCGCGACGCCGCGGGGGCGTACGGAGCGCGCGGACGCCTCCGCCGAAGCCCTACGGCAGGCGCGTGAGGCCCTCGCGGCCGGGCGGGTCGTCGCGGTCAAGGGCGTCGGCGGTTTCCACCTCGCATGCGACGCAGGCCAGGAGGAGGCCGTGGCGCGGCTGCGTGCGCGCAAGCGCCGCGAGGAGAAGCCGCTCGCTGTGATGTTCCGCGACCTCGAGACCGCGGAGCGGCATGTGCTCCTGTCCGAGGAAGCGCGCGCCGAACTCCTGAGTCCCCGTGCGCCGATCGTTCTCGCGCCGAAGCGGGACGGGTCCAAACTGGCCCCCTCGGTCGCGCCCGATGCCGCGACCCACGGGGCGCTCCTGCCCTACACGCCGGTTCACCACCTGCTCTTCGAGGGCGCGCCCTACGACGCATTGGTGATGACAAGCGCGAACCTGAGCGAGGAGCCGCTGTGCACCGAGAACGGCGAGGCGCTGGAGCGGCTCGCCGGGATCGCGGACGCGTTCCTCCTGCACGACCGGCCGATCCTCTGCGCCTGCGACGACTCCGTCGTTCGTCCGACGTCCGTGGGAACCATCGTGATGCGCCGTGCGCGCGGGTACGCGCCCCACCCGGTGCGCGTGGGGTGCGACCTCGGGAGCGTGCTCGCGGTGGGGGGGCATCTCAAGAACACCTTCTGCGTCACGCGCGGCGCGGACGCGTATGTGAGCCAGCACATCGGGGACCTGAGCGACGCCGAGGGACTCGTGTTCTTCGAGCGCCAGGTCGAGCATCTGCTGGCGCTTCTCGAGGCGCGGCCCGAGGCGATCGCCTGCGACCTGCACCCGGGCTATGTCTCGACCGGCTGGGCCGAGGAGCGCGCGGCGGAGTGGGGCGTCCCGCTCGTGCGGGTGCAGCACCACCATGCGCACGTGGCCGGCGTGGCGGCCGAGCACGGCGTCTCGGGCCCGGTGCTGGGCGTCGCGTGCGATGGCACGGGCTATGGGTCGGACGGCACGGTGTGGGGCTGCGAACTGCTGCTCGCGGACGGAGCCGACTTCAGGCGCGTCGGACGCCTGCGGACGGCGCCGCTTCCCGGCGGCGACGCTGCGGCCCGTGAGCCGTGGCGCATGGCGCTCGTGTGGGCGGGGCTCGCTACGGGCGCGGATCCGCTGCGGGCGCTCCCGCAGCTTCGGCGCCGCGAGGCCGACTGGCGCGTGCTCGAGGCGGCGATCGGGGCGGGGCTGAACGCGCCGCTCTGCTCGAGCGCGGGGCGGCTCTTCGACGCGGTCGCCGCGATGCTCGGGCTCTGCGAGGTGAACGCGTACGAGGGACAGGCTCCGATGAAGCTGGAGGCGGCGGCGCGTGAGTCGGACCTGGACCTTCGGTGGGCCAGGCCCGAGCCGGACGACGAGGGCGTTCTGGTGCTCGACCCCGCGCCGGCGATCGCTGGTATACTCGAATACGGAGCGCGCGGGACCGCCGTCGCCGAGTTGGCTGGAGCCTTCCATAGCGGGTTCGCCCGCGCCCTCGCCGAAGCGGCCGAGATCCTCTGCTCGGCGGAGGGGCTCGGGACGGTGGCGCTCTCGGGCGGGACGTTCCAGAACGAACGCATTCTGAGCGGCGTGACGCGGGCGCTGGAAACGGCGGGTCTGCGGGTCCTGCGGCCCCTCGCGATGCCGCCGGGCGACGGCGGCCTGTCGCTGGGGCAGGCGGCGGCGGCCGCATGGACGCGCGAACGGAGCTGATCGAACGATGTGCCTGGCGGTGCCGTGCGAACTGGTCGAACGGGAGGGCCCGTGGGGGCAGGTTGCCCTGGGTGAGTCCAAGCTCCGGGTGCGTTTGGACCTTCTCGATGAAGTGTCGCTCGGGGACTACGTGCTGGTCCATGCGGGCTTCGCGATCGAGCGTCTCGATGAGTCCGAGGCGCTGGAGACGCTGCGGCTGCTCGAAGAGGCGGGTCAGCTCGAGGCCGCGCGGGGCGGGGAGCGCGACGCGCCGTGACCCCCGAGTGGCTCACGCTTCGCGACGGGGAGACGGGTCGGGCCCTTGCGTCCGCGATCGCGCGGGAGTCGACGCGGC
>CAZCER010000239.1:3838-7586 GCA_964497385.1 uncultured Armatimonadia bacterium
GGTCTGCGGGAGCCACTCGCACGCGATCGCCCGGTACGGCATCCGGTCGCTTCTGCCGTCGACGGTATCGCTGGTTCCGGGGCCCGGGTGCCCGGTGTGCGTCGCCCCGCAGTCGGACATCGACCTCGCGCTGGATCTCGCCGACCTTCCCGACGTGACGCTCACCACGTTCGGGGACCTGGTGCGCGTGCCGGGTGCGGTCGGCACGCTGGCGGAGAAGCGCGCCGAGGGCGCCGATCTGCGGATCGTGCACTCGCCGATGGACGCGTTGGAGCTGGCCAAGACGAGCCCGGAGCGGCAAGTCGTGTTTGTCTCGATTGGCTTCGAGACCACGGCGCCGGGCGTGGCGTCGACGGTGAAGGTCGCGGACGAGGAGAGGGTGGGGAACTTCACGCTCCTCGTCGCGCACAAGACGATGCCGCGCGCGATGCGGGCGCTGGTGGAGTCCGGCGAGTCCGGAGTTCAGGCGTTCCTCTGCCCCGGGCATGTGAGCGCGATCACGGGTTCGTCGATCTACGAGTTCCTGCCCGCGGAACTCGGCGCGCCGTGCGCCGTCGCGGGCTTCGAGCCTCTCGACGTGCTGCTCGCCGTGCGAGCGGTGGTGCGAATGTGGGAGGCGGGCGAGCCCGCGGTCGAGATTGTCTACCGGCGCGCCGTGCGGCCGGAGGGCAATCCGCGCGCGCGCGCGATCCTTGACGAGGTGTTCGAGCCGTGCGACTCCGAGTGGCGCGGGCTGGGAACGATCCCCGGCAGCGGGCTGCGGCTGCGGGAGCGGTACGGCCGTTTTGACGCGGAGACGCGGTTTGGGATCCCGCGCCGCCCGTCGACGCCGCACCCGGCGTGCCGGTGCGGGGAGATCCTGCGGGGGGCGCTGACGCCGAGGGAGTGCGCGGCGTTCGGAAACGCCTGCACGCCGGAGCACCCGCTCGGGCCGTGCATGGTCTCCAGCGAGGGCGCTTGCGCGGCGGAGTGGCAGTACCGGGTGTAGCACGCCCCCATCGGGTGTGGATGGATGATCCCAGTGGCGCCCAGGGCCGCCGCCGTCCGCGACGCGGTTTCGCTGCTGCGGGTGCAAGCCCGCTCACCACGGCAGTCGCAGGAAAGGCACTCCGTCCGTCCCCCGCTCACGTTTGGCCCGGAATCGCCCTTGACTCTCCCGTTGGGGGAGACCCTAGAGTGACCTCCGAACGTGCTGTCAGGCCTGACGCACACGGAGGGAAGCCATGTTTCGGATAGGCGTGTTCTCGAGGCTCACGCAGGTGTCGATCAAGGCGCTCCGGCACTACGACGCGCTTGGCCTGCTGCGGCCGAGTCGGGTCGATCCATCCACCGCGTACCGCTACTACTCCGCGGACCAGTTGCCTCGCCTCCACCGGATCCTCGCGCTGAAAGACCTCGGGTTCTCGCTCGAGGAGGTCGGCGCGATGCTCGCGGAGAGCGTGGGCCCGGCCGAACTCCGGGCGATGCTCCAGGTGAGGCGGTCCGACGCGGAGAGGCGCTTGCGGGAGGAGCGCGGGCGGCTTGCGAGCATCGAGGCGCGGCTGAGGCTCATCGAACAGGAGGACGAGATGCCGAACCACGAGGTTGTGACGAAGTCTCTCCCGGCGCAGACGATCGTGTCGCTCCGGCGGGTGATCCCGAGCTACTGGCATACCGGCGAACTCTTTGGCGAGATGTGCGGGCAGGCGGGCGCGGCGGGCGTCGCGTTCGCGGGAATCCCCGTGGCGATCTGCCATGACGAGGGCTATAAGGAGTCCGATGTGGACCTGGAGGTGGGCATGCCGGTCGCCGGCCGGCCGGAGGTCCCCGATCCGCTCGTGGTGCGCGAGTTGGAGGCCGTGGAACTTGCGGCCTGCACCGTCCACCAAGGCCCCTATGACGGGCTCATGGGAGCGTATGAGGCGCTGATGAAGTGGGTGGAGGCGAACGCGTACGAGGTCTGCGCGCCGTCGCGCGAACTCTACCTTCGCTATGAAGACGGAGCGGACCCGAGCACGTACGTGACGGAGATCCAGTTGCCGATCAGCCCGAGGGCTGGCGGTTAGGGGAGCGTTCGCCGCCGGGACGTCGTTCGCGGCGCCCCGGCGGCGCTTCGCGACCCTGGCGGGGCGCGCCTTGGGGTATAGTGGAGAGGCGGTGACGCCGGTCGGGCCGGCGCCGTGTAACGCACACGGCCGGGCGGCCCACTGTGGCGTCGGAGGGCGCGGCCGGGAGCCGGGCCCCTGAGACGAGGTACCCCGGAGCATGACGCGGACAGGTGAGGGCTCGGGCGCCGAGGCGAATGGGTGCGTGTTGGATGTGAGCGGGCTCGTGAAGCGCTACCGGAACACGGTGGCGGTGGACGACCTCTCGCTCCGCGTGGGGGCTGGCGAGATTGTGGGGCTGGTGGGCCCCAACGGGGCCGGGAAGACGACCGCGCTCCGGTGCATCTCCGGCGTGCTGCGGCCCTCGGGCGGGACGATCCGTGTGGGCGGTCACGATGTGGTTGACGCGGAGCGCGAAGCGAAGCAGCTTCTGGCTCTGGTTCCGGAGATGCCCAACCCGTACGAACTCCTGACCGTTCGCGAGCACCTCCAACTTGTGGCGCGCGCGTACGGGACGGAGAGGATCCTCGAGGATCGGGGCGAGGAGGTGCTGCGCCGCCTGAGCCTGGCCGAGCGGCGCGACGATCTGGTGCTGTCGCTCTCGAAGGGCATGAAGCAGAAGCTCGCGGTCGCGTGCGCGTTCGTGCACGGGGCGCGCCTCTACCTGCTCGATGAGCCGCTGATGGGCATGGATCCGAAGGCCCAGCGCGAGTTCATGCTGATGGTGCGCGAGGCGGTCGACGACGGGGCAGGAGCGCTCGTGTCGACGCACATCCTCGATACGGCCGAACGCGCATGCGACCGGATTGTGGTGCTGAACGAAGGCAGGAAGATCGCCGAGGGGACGGTGGACGACCTGCGGGAGCGGGCCGCGATGCACGGCGGCTCGCTCGAGGACGTCTTCCTCGTGCTCACGGGGGCGGCGGAGACGGTCGAGTGAAGCGCACCCACGATGTGCTCGACTACCTAGCGAGGCGGCGGACGAGGAACTGGTTGCGGCGCGCGCTAAGCACGCCCTCGCAGCTCATCCCGCTCCTCCTCCTGAGCCCGGTGCTGGCTCTGGCTCTGATGTCTGCGGTCGCGGTGCTCTTCATCCCATCGTTCGGGCTCGACTACGAGAAGCGCGCCTTGGTGCACATCCTGGAGTACCGCGACGCGATCCGCACGGCGCTCATGGTTCTCTTGGTGATGACCGCGCTCGGGCTCATCCACCGTTCGTTCGAGGGCGACGTGCTCGCCTTCCGGCAGGCCGATGTGGACTTCCTGTTTCCGGCCCCGCTCTCGCGGACCGTGATTCTGCTGGAGCGCCTGCTGACCGACTACGCCTACTGCGGACTCGCGACGTTCGTGGTCGTGATGTACGTGCTGATGCCGCTTCGCGTGGCCGTGCCGGGTACGGCCGACGCGCTGTGGGCGATCCAGGCGTGGATGACCACGTTTCTGTTCTATGTCTTCGTACTTGCCGTCGGGCGGGTGTTCCAGGCGCTGTTCGCCTCGCGGGTGGACGGGATGATCTGGGCCAGAGCGGCGCGGATCGCGCTGTTTGCCGTGGTGGCGCTGGTCGGGGTCGGGCTTGCCGTGGACTCGGTCGCCGGCGACACGCCGTTCACACTCGTGGTCCGCGTCTTCTCGTCTCGGGTGGTCGAGCTGGCGTTTCTGCCGTG
>CAZCER010000240.1:0-7534 GCA_964497385.1 uncultured Armatimonadia bacterium
GTGCGAGAAGTTGCTCGGACACATGAAGATCTGGAAGTTCTTGATGTAGGGCGCGTACAGGTCGGGGATGTCCATCCACATGTCCTGCCGGCCGTACTGGCCCCCGGGGAACGGCGTGTTCACGCCTGCGCCGCCAAGATCGTCCAGCGCTCCGCGACCGGAATGGTAATCCCAGCCGCCCGGGTTTTCGTCATAGTCCTGAGCGTAGCTTAGCGTGGCGGTCATGATCTGCCGCATGTTCGAAAGGCAACTGGTCTGCCGCGCCTTTTCCCGCGCCTTGGCGAAGACGGGGAACAGGATCGCGGCAAGGATGGCGATAATGGCGATCACTACGAGCAGCTCAATCAGGGTGAAGCCTCGTCTGCGCATGTCTCAATCCTCCTCTTCGGTATCCTCCATGGACCCGAGCACCTCATGCATCACAGCCGTCTACTTCCCTTTGCTTGTAGGAGCCTTCGCGCCCGCGCTGCCGCCCGGGGCGCCAGGCGCGGGGGGCGTTGCTTCGGGCGGGGCCGGGATGACCTTGCCGCTGCCTTCCGAGCCTTTGCCGCCGCCGCAACCTGCGAGTACGGCCAGTCCGGCGCAGCAGAGGCAGAGCGCGACTGCCCAAGCCACTAGACGTCTCATACGGGCAATACCTCCAACCAGAGTGTCCGGCCCACTTCAGTGGGCCGAAGTGCGAGAGAGGCCAAGCACACCCTTGGCCCTACAACCGGTTTTACCCTGTGCGCCGAAACTCCTTCCGTGCAGTCCGGAATTATCCGCGGCGGCGCCGCGTTCCGTGTCTGGCGCAAATCCACATAGATGACAATACGATCCGCCGCGGCGCGCGGTTTACCCGAGAGCGCGTCGCCGGCTGGTCCGGGGTCAGGAGGACCGGGCCTCGCCGCCGCGGAATGGCCCTGCATCCTACGTGCAGGCAGGGGAGATACCCTTGAGACGCGGTCCTTGGTGCGGTGCGCTTGCGCTGCTTCTGGCTCTCGCGGGCCTCGGGCAGGCCGGCTGCGCGGGCTCCGGCAGCCCGTGGACCAAGCAACTCCACATCGTCGTGCTGGGGCTCACGGAGGACGGCTCGAATGTCGCGCCCATCTCGGGGGCGACCGTGGCGTTGACGGGGTCGGGCGAAGGCTCCGGCAGCCAGACTCTCGCGACGAACCCCGACGGCGAGGCCACCTTCCGCGTCGAGCCCGGCTATACGTACACCGCGGCGATCACCGCCACGGGGTACGCCGCGGGCCAGGTTGTCGTCGAGGTCGGGTTCTTCGCCGAGTCTTCGATGACGCGGACCGTGACTTTGGCGAGGAGTTCGTAGAACGACGACGCGCGCGCACTTGGGTCCGCGCATCCGCACATGCACGGGAGGGTCTTTGCGTGCCTGAAGGAGAAGTACAAAGTAGCCGCCCGGGTCCCGTGGATCGACTTCTGGGCGCCGTAGCGCGCCTCCCCGACGGCCTCCCGCGAACGCTGCTCGCCGTGTGTCCCAACTCGGAGGCCGTCACCCATGCGGCCATCGCCGCGGCGGCCCGGCTGGACGCGCCGCTGCTTTTCGCCGCGACGCTGAATCAGGTGGACCGCGACGGAGGCTACACCGGCTGGACGCCGCGCGCGTTCGCCGAAGCCGCCCGTCGCTTCGCGCAGTCGGAGGGATTTCGCGGTCCCCTGGCTCTGTGTCTCGATCATGGCGGGCCCTGGCTGAAGGACGCCCACACCGCCGCGCGGCTCTCTTTCGAGGAGACGTTCTCCGAGGTCCGCGCCTCGCTCGAGGCCTGCCTCGACGCCGGCTACGGGCTGCTTCACATCGACCCGACCGTGGATCGCGCGCTCCCGGACGGCGCGCCCCCTTCCGTCGAGACGGTCTCTCGGCGCACCGCCGCTCTGATCGCCCACGCCGAGCGTCACCGCGAACGGAACGCTCTTCCCCCGGTGTCCTACGAGGTGGGCACCGAGGAGGTGCACGGAGGCCTCGCGGATCCGAGCGCCTTCCGAGCCCTTCTCGAGAGCCTGCGGGGCGACCTGGAGAATGAGGAAGTGGGCGGCGCCTGGCCGTGCTTCGTCGTTGGCAAGGTCGGCACCGACCTCCACACAACGACTTTCTGCCCCCAGACCGCCGGCGCGCTCGCAAGGATCGCGCGGGAGTACGGCTGCTCGGTGAAGGGGCACTACACCGACGGCGTGTCGAACCCCGAGGACTACCCGACCTCGGGCATGGGGGGCGCGAACGTCGGCCCGGAGTTCACGGAGGCCGAGTTCGAGGCTCTCGCCGACCTGGAGGCGCGTGAGGCGGACCTCGGGTGCAGCCCTGCGGGCGTGGTCCAGGCGTTGGAAGAGGCGGTTGTGGCCAGCGGTCGTTGGGAGAAGTGGCGCTTGCCCGAGGAGGCGGGACTGGAGTTCGCCGGGCTCAGCTCCGAGCGCCGCCGTTGGTTGGTCCGCACGGGGTGCCGGTACATCTGGACCGACGCGCGCGTGTTGGCGGCAAGGGCGCGTCTTCGCGCGAACCTCGCGGCCCACGGAATCGACGCGGAGGCCGCCGTGCGCGAGCGGATCGGCGCGGTGGTTGAGAAGTACCTGCGCGCTTTCGGGCTCGTGGGCTGCGGCTCGGCGCTGCTCCGGGTCGACCCCTCGCTCGCTCGGGACGCGGGACGGGACTGACGCAATGGCGAAGCGCTTCCTCGTCATCGGCGAACTGAATGTGGACATGATGGTCCTGGGGCTCCCGAGGCTTCCCGAGATGGGCGCTGAGATTCTCTGCGACCGCGTCGAGACCGTGATGGGGTCCTCGTCGGCCATCTTCGCCTGCCGGATGGCGACGCTCGGCGAGCGGGTGAGCTTTCTCGGAATCGTTGGGGATGACGACTACGGGCGCCTGATGCTCGACAGCCTCCGGACGGCCGGGGTCGACACGACGCATGTGATCGTCGATCCGTCGGTGCAGACCGGCCTCACCTGCGTGCTCAGCTTCCCGCACGATCGCGCGATGTTCACGCTGCTCGGGTCGATCGCCGCGCTGACCGCGGAGCGTGTGGACCCCGCGCTCTTCTCCGAGTACGACCATCTCCATCTCACCTGCCTGTACCTCCAGCACGGGCTGCGGCCGGGCCTTCCCGCGCTCCTCGATCGCGCTCGGGCGTCCGGCCTGACCGTCTCCCTCGATCCTCAGTGGGACCCGGCCGAACGTTGGGACGGTTTCCGTGAACTGGCCGCGAGAGCGGACGTTCTGCTTCCGAACGCCGACGAAGCCCTGGGCGCCACCGGTGAGGCGTCCGCGGAACCGGCGGCCCGCCGGTTGGCGGAGTGGGGCAGGGGACTGGCGGTTGTGAAGCGCGGGGCGGACGGCGCGCTGGCGGTCCACTCCGGACAGACCGCGGAACAGCCCTCGTTCCCCGTCCCTGTGGTCGACACCACGGGCGCCGGCGACACGTTCGACGCGGCTTTCGTGAAGCGTCGCTTCGGGGACGAGGCGTCCTTGACCGAGAGCCTTCGCTACGCCTGCGCCGCAGGCGCCATCGCCTGTACTCAAGTCGGCGGGGCGCGCGTCCCTTTGCGCGACGCGGACGTCCTGTCCATGATGGAAGGATCCGTTCGGTGAACGTCCACCCGGTGCTCAAGACGCTGATGAACCAGCCCGTGAACGAGCGGGACGCCCTGGGCGTGCTCTTCACGCCCCGCGAGATCGCCTCGCAGCCTCGCGTGTGGCGCGCGGTCGCCCGCGCGCTGCAGAGCCGCGTGGGCGAGGTGTCCGCCTACCTGAACCGACGAGGCCTGCGCGCAGGCGGCGGTCGCCTCGTGCTGGCAGGGGCGGGCACCTCGGCGTTTGTCGGCGGCTGCATCGCCACAACCCTCGGCCGCGCTCTCGGAGCGCGCGTCCAGGCCACTCCGACGACCGACCTCGTAACCCACGCGGAGGACCTGCTCGGCGGCGACGACGCGGTCACGCTGGTTTCCTTCGCACGGTCGGGCGACAGCCCGGAGAGCTTGGGGGCTCTGGCGGCGGTGCGTCGGGTGAGCCCCGGCGCCGGTCACATCGTCATCACCTGCAACGGCGCCGGCGCGCTCGCGCGCGGCGTGGACCCGCGTGAGGATCTCCTGCTCGTGCTCCCCGAGGACGCGCACGACAGCGGGCTTGCGATGACCGCCTCGTTCAGCGGCATGGTCGTCGCCGGGCTCTTCCTCGCGAACACGCATCGCCCGTCCGAGTTCGACCAGGACGTGCAACGCGCGGCTCAAGCCGCCGAGTCGCTCCTGGAGTACGACGCGGGAGTGATCGCGGAGGCCGCCAAGCTCCCGTTCGAGCGCGCCGTGGTGCTGGGAGGAGGCGCGCTGCGCGCCTGCGCGGCGGAGTGCGCGCTGAAGCTGCAGGAACTCACCAACGGGCGCGTCATGACGGCCGCTGAGTCGTTTCTTGGGCTCCGGCACGGCCCGCAGGCCGTTGTGCGGAAGGACACGCTCGTCGTGGCGCTCTTGTCCTCCGACCCGCTTGCCTCGCCCTACGAACTCGACATGCTCGCGGAACTCCGGGACAAGAAGCAGGGCCTCCACACCCTGGTGGTTTGCGACAAGGGCGATCTTCCCGTCACCGGTCTCGCCGACTCGACGATCGGGCTGCGCGCGGAGGGCGGGTGCGTGGAGGCCTCGCTCCGCCCCTTGACCGACGTGATCGTCGGCCAGCTTCTCGGCCTCTTCAAGTCCTTGCGCCTGGGGCTTCGCCCCGACTCGCCGAGTCCGGACGGGGTCATCAACCGGGTCGTCGAGGGCGTCCGAATCTACGATCCGGACGCCCTGCGGGACGGCAGACGCGAGGTCTTGTTCGAGTAGCTAACGGGCGAGATCGGCGGCGAGCCGCGCGAGAGACTTGTGCGCGGTTGGGCGCTCCTCGCGCGCCTGTTGGAGCGGCGTGGTCGCGACGTCGTCGTGCCGGACGCCCACGGCCGCGAGCACGCGGTCGGTCGCTCCGAGCACGAGGTCGACGGCGTAGGCCCCCAGTCGGCTCGCGAGAATGCGGTCCTGCGCCGTCGGGGAGCCGCCGCGCTGGATGTGGCCGAGGACGCAGACGCGGGCGTCGATGCCTTTCTGCTCTCGGAGCCATTTCGCGATCTCCGACGCGTCGCCGCATTCGTCATGCTCGGAGACGACCACGATGCTCGTGCCGCGCCCCGCGGCCTGGCCGGCCTGAAGCCTCCCCGCGAGAGCCTCGAGATCGGTCGGCGTCTCCGGCACGATGACCTCTTCGGCCCCGCCGGCGAGCGCGGTCCCGATCGCTAGCGCGCCGCAATCGCGCCCCATGACCTCCACGAGAAAGACGCGATCGAACGCCTCGGCGGTGTCGCGGATGCGGTCCACGGCGTCGAGCGCCGTGTTCATGGCGGTGTCGTAGCCGATGGCGAGGTCGGTGCCGCCCACATCGTTGTCGATCGTGCCCGGAAGCAGCACGCAGTGGCCGTCCCAGTAGTCGCTGATGCCAAGAAGGCCTTGGAGGGTGCCGTTCCCACCGATCGCGAGCAGTGCGTCAATCCCGGCCCCCTTGAGAGTCTCTGCCGCACGGGCTTGGCCGTGCTCTTCATACATCTCCATGCAGCGCCCGCTCTTGAGGATCGTTCCTCCGCGGTGCAGGATGTTCGAAACGGAGTCGGTCGTCATGGGGGCGAGGTCCGTCGGAAGACACGTGAGGCCGATGTAGCCCCTACGGATTCCCGTCACGGCCGCTCCGGCGTGGAGCGCCTTCCGCACGATCGCCCGGATGCAGGCGTTCATGCCCGGGGCGTCGCCGCCGCTTGTGAGTACACCGATGTTCATCGAGACCTCCTATCGGATCGCCCCAAAGGGCGCGGTCCGGGCGGCGTCCTGGAGCCGCCCCGACGCGGTCTTTCGAGGCGCCGGGCGCGTCGGCTCCTTCGCTTGCCGGCTAGAGGCTAGCCTTCGGCGCGGAGGAAGTCCACATAGGCCGCAAGACCTTCATGAAGCGCGACCTTCGGCGTCCAGCCGAGCACCTCGGCCGCCAGTTTGTGAGACAGCGCGGAGCGCTGGAGTTCGCCGGCGCGGGCCGCTTTGTGCTCCGCCGCGGCGGCCACCCCGCACACCCCGGCGATGGCGGCGTACAGGGCGTTCACGGAGGTTTCGACTCCGGTGCCGATGTTGATGCACAGCCCCTCGCCCCGCTCCATCGCGAGAAAGTTGGCCTCGGCGACGTCGGAGACGTGCACATAGTCGCGAGTGGCCTGGCCGTCGCCGAAGATCGCGCAGGGCTCGCCCTGGAGCAGGCGTCCGCCGAAGATCGCGACCACCCCGGCCTCGCCGTGCGGGTCCTGGCGCGGGCCGTAGACGTTCGCGTAGCGGAGGCAGACGCCGGTTAGGTTGGTCCACTCCGAGAAGTAGGCGACATAGCGCTCACAGGTGAGTTTGGCGATGCCGTAGGGCGAGACGGGGACGGTTGGGGCGCTCTCGTCGGTGGGAATCGTCTCCGCTTCGCCATAGACCGTACCGCCCGATGAGGAGAAGATCACGCGTTGCGTCCCGGCCTCCTCCGCCGCCTTCAGCATGCGGAGCAGGCCCACCACGTTGACGTCCGCGTCGAAGGCGGGGTCGGCGACCGACTTGCGCACATCGATCTGGGCCGCGAGATGGAACAGGAAGTCCGGTCGGAAGTCCTTCAGCGCCCGCGCGGCGCGCTCCGAGCGCACGTCCGCCTGGATGAACTCGGCTTGTGGGTTCAGATTCTCAGTTCGACCGCTCGAGAGGTCGTCGAGCGCCGCGACGGTGTGCCCGCCGGCGATCAGTCGATCCACGACGTGGGAGCCGATGAACCCGGCCCCACCGGTCACCAATGCCCTGGCCATTGCGCATCTCCCGTCAAGGAGCCCCGGGAGCGTCCCGTCGGGCCCCGAACCGCCGCCCATTGAGGCCGCGCCGAAGGGCTGTGCCGCGCGGCGTGGTGTGTATAATGGGCGCGCCGGCTAGGTTATCGGATTGCTCGGGTGGGCGCAAGCGGGCCGGGCGCCCCGCGCCCCTCGGCCGGGAAGCGGGATACCCATAGCGACGGAAGCCCAGTTCACGCCTATGTTCCAGCAGTGGCGCGCCGCCAAGGAACGCGTCCCGGACGCCCTGTTGCTGTTCCGCATGGGCGACTTCTACGAGATGTTCGGGGAAGACGCCGAGAAGGCCGCGCGGGCGCTGGATTTGGTTCTCACCGCGCGCGAGTGCGGCCAGGGCCGCAAAATCCCCATGTGCGGGGTTCCGCACCACAGCGTCGAGCGCTACATCCCGCGACTCCTCGAGGCGGGCTACAAAGCGGCCATCTGCGACCAGACCTCGGACCCGAGGAAGGCGAAAGGCCTCGTGGACCGCGACGTGACGCGCGTCATCACCCGCGGCACGGCGATGGAGGACTATCTGCTCGACGGCGCGGCAAGCAACTACCTCCTCGCCGTCGCTCGGGATCCGCTGCGCGCGACGCGCCTTGGCGTCGCGTGGATCGACGTCTCGACCGGCGAGTTCCGCGCGCGCGAACTGGAGGGCGGACCGGACGCCGCGCTTGCCGAGA
>CAZCER010000241.1:0-2201 GCA_964497385.1 uncultured Armatimonadia bacterium
CCCGACCTCGCCCGGCACGAGGCCGCGAGCCTGGAGCGGGCAGGGCTCACCCGTGTCTCTGTGCCCGAACTCACCGCGGTCGATGAGGATGGCTCCGAGTGCGGTGTTCCGGCCGTGCTGATGACCGCACTTCCCGGTGAGGTGGTCCTCAGGCCGCGGAGCATGGACCGTTGGCTCAAGGAGATGGCTGAGGCCCTTGCGCGGATCCACGCCGCGCCTGCCGATCGTCACGCGTGGCGGTACCGGACCTACAACGATGTGCAGGCGCTGCACCCCCCGACGTGGTCCGCGCGGCGGCGCGAGTGGGAGCGCGCGATCGAGATCGTGCAGGGCCCGCGGCCTCGGCCGAGGGCGTGCTTCATCCACCGCGACTACCATCCCACGAACGTTCTCTGGGAGGGCGACTTACTCTCCGGCGTCGTGGACTGGGTGAACGCATGCCTTGGCGCGCCGGGGATCGATGTGGGCCACTGCCGACTGAACCTCGCCGGGCTGCACGGCCCCGACGTGGCGGACGGGTTCTTACTGGCGTACCGGCAGGCGGCCGGCGGAGCGTTCGGCTATGACCCGTACTGGGATCTGCTCTCCTTGATCGAGTGCCTTCCTGGTCCCGACGAGGTCTACTCAGGCTGGCCGGCCTTCGGCGTACGAGACCTCACCGTCGCGATCATGCGCGAACGGCTGGACGAGTACGTCAGTCGGGTGGCTGCGGAGGTGGGCTGAGACACGTACCGGATGAGGGGCCCCTCTCCCTGCCCTCTCCCCGCAATCGCTTCGCGCGGGGAGAGGGTGGGAGCTTCACTCACTGAGCACAGCCGGAGACTGGCTTCCTTGGCTAGTAAGTCGTCATCCCCGGCACCGGAACCGGCGGGGCGTCGTAGGGCGTGTCGACGGTCAACTCGGTCCAGGGCTCGCTGGGACCGAGCTTCCACGTGGCGTTCGAGATGTCGTCCCAACGGATGGTCTTGCCGGTGTAGGCCGAGGTGCGGCCCATGATGGCGGCGAGCGTCGAGTCGGCGACGCCGTGCGCGTTGTTGATCTTCTGCTCGCCGCTGCGAATGGCGTTCGCGAGATCGGTGTGCTCCTGGACGTAGGGGTTGTTGCCGGGCCCGTCGTAGTTCCAGACGCGCTTGCCGTCGAGGTCGAAGATCTCCCCGCCGCAGTTGGCCCAGCCTCGGGTCCCCATGACCCACTCGGAGACGTTGTTGTCGCAGTTCTCGATCTGGCGGCATTGGCTTTCGAGGCTGACGCCGTTGCCCATGTCGAAGTCGACGCAGTAGAAGTCGTAGCCGTCGCCAAAGGTCTTTCGGACGCGGTAGCCCATGCCGGTCGCCGCGACGGGCGTCTTGCCCATGAACCAGAGGGCCACGTCGATGTTGTGGACGTGCTGCTCGACGATGTGGTCGCCCGAGAGCCACTGATAGAAGAGCCAGGCGCGGACCTGGTCGCCGACCGTGTTCAGGATGTCGGTGCGGTCCCAG
This sequence comes from uncultured Armatimonadia bacterium, assembly GCA_964497385.1. GTDB lineage: Bacteria > Armatimonadota > Zipacnadia > UBA1398 > UBA1398 > CAZCER01. Next base: position 1,482 of record CAZCER010000241.1, read on the forward strand.
CCGCCCCAGGGCTGCTGGCCGTTCCAGTAGCAGCGCCCTCCCACGATCTCGCCGATCTCGCCGCCGTCGATGCGCTCTTTGCAGGCGAGGTAGCTGGCTTGGTGGCGGCGCTGGGTGCCGACGACGACGTTGAGGCCTTTCTGGTCGGCCATGGCCGCGGCCTCGCGAATGGTGCGGATGCCGACCGGATCGACGGCGATGGGCTTCTCCATGAAGACGTGCTTACCGGCCGCGATCGCGGCGGCGAAATGGCCCGGACGGAATCCGGGAGGCGCGGCGGTGAGGATGACGTCGACGTCGGTGTCGATGAGCTTCTGGAAGGCGTCGAAGCCGACGAAGCAGCGGTCCTCTGGGATGTCCTGGCCCTTGTCTTTGATGAGGCTGTTGCGGCAGCCGTCGAGGCGGTCCTGGAAGACATCGGCCAGGGCCGTCACCTTGACGTTCTCACTGCCTTCGATCCATTGGTGAGCGGCGCCGGTTCCGCGTCCTCCGCAGCCGATGAGGCCGGCGGTGAGGACGCCGTCTTGGGCGTAACCCTTGCGGGAGGCGACGAACGCCGTGGTCGCCGCGGCGGCGAAGCCCGCCGACTTGAGGAAGTCTCGCCTGGAGATGCCGTTCTCGTCAGTCATGATCGGATTGCTCCTCCTTCGTCCCATGCGGCCCCGAGCCGCCCGGGTATCCGGTCGAATATGCGCCCTCGACCGGCAAACACCTGCCTGC
>CAZCER010000241.1:2301-7516 GCA_964497385.1 uncultured Armatimonadia bacterium
CCGAAGCCCGAGAAGATCGCCGAAGCGCTCTCGCACGTCGGGTGGGAGCATGTGCTTCTCGATCCCGAGACCCGGAGCGTCCGCCTGGGCCTGCCGGGGATGGCGCTCGATCTCGGCGGGATCGCGAAGGGCTACACGTCCGACGAGGTGCTCCGGGTGCTGCGCGCGCGCGGCGTTCGACGGGCGCTCGTGGCGATGGCGGGCGATGTCGCGACGATCGGGGCTCCTCCGGGGGAGAGCGCCTGGGAGGTCGCCATCGCTCCTCTCGACGGGGGGGCGCCCGAGCGCGTGCTCGAACTCCGGGACGCGGCCGTGTCGACTTCAGGGGACAAGTGGCAGTACGTGGTGTTGGACGGCGTACGCTATTCCCACATCGTGGACCCGCGCACAGGCATGGCCATTAGGGGCCGCCGATCTGTTACAGTAGTGGCTTCGGACGCGATGACAACGGACGCGTGGGCGACGGCTCTCAGCGTGCTCGACGCGCGGGAGGGAACGTCCATGGTCGAGTCGGGCGTTGCCGCGTACTGCGTTCATGAGACCGAGGATGGAATCGAGACGCTCGTCTCGGACGGGTGGCGCGCGCTGGAGCGTCGCGGCGTCGTTCGCGGAGTCGATGATGACGAGTAAGAGCCTACGAGGCTGAACCTCTAGTAAGGAGCTATGCGACATGAGAGCAATGTGCATCGGACGCCTCGTCCGAACCCGCAGGGCGGTTGTCGTGAGCGCCGCGGCGTGCGTCGCGATCGCGACGTGGCTTGCGTTCGCACCGGGCGCCCCCGCGCAGGACGCGGCCGCCGATCCGACGCTTGCGCCGCCGGTGGAGTGGATGCTCGAGCCGGTGGAGGCGGGCGACTCCGCCGCGACCACCCCAGAGGAGATGAAACCGTACACGGAGACCATCCCGGGAACCGACGTCACCTTCGAGATGGTTCCGATACCCGGCGGAACGTTCGTGATCGGAAGCCCCGACAGTGAGGCCGGCCGCCAGGCGAGCGAGGGCCCGCAACACACGGTGCAAGTGCAGCCCTTCTGGATGGGCAAGTTCGAGGTCACCTGGGACGAGTATGACCTCTGGTGCCTTGGCGTGGACAAGACGCGGCGTGCGGGCGGAGCGGGCGACTCGACGGCTTGGGACGCGATGGCGGACGCCATCACCCAGCCGACCGCGCCCTACATCGATCTGACGCTGGGGGGGGTCCGCGACAAGCACCCGGCGGTCTGCATGACTCAGTTCGCCGCGAAGATCTACTGCAAGTGGCTCTCCGCGAAGACGGGGCGCTACTACCGCCTACCGAGTGAGGCCGAGTGGGAGTACGCCTGCCGCGCCGGGACGACGACCGCCTACAGCTTCGGGGACGACCCGGCTCAGCTTGGCGACTACGCGTGGTTCTACGGGAACTCGAACACCGTGAGTCAGGCCGTCGGTCAGAAGCTCCCGAACCCGTGGGGCCTCTACGACATGCACGGCAATGTGATGGAGTGGGTGCTCGACGCGTATCTGGCGGACGGCTACCCGGTTGAGCCGGGCGCGACGGTGACGAATCCGGTCGTCGTGCCGGAGTCGACGTACCCGCGCGTCGCTCGGGGCGGCTCGTTCATGGACGACCCCGAGGGCCTTCGCAGCGCCGTGCGCGTCGGCTCCACGAAGGACTGGTCGATGCTCGATCCGCAGTATCCGCAGAGCATCTGGTACCACACCAACGCCTGGGGCGTCGGGTTCCGAGTGATTCGTCCGCTCGCGCCGCCGACGGGCGAGGAGGCCGCGAAGTACGACGTGGATCCGGCGCAGGCGGCCGACTACGACGCGTACCCGAAGGATCGCATTCACGGATAGGACTTCGTCTTGCGGTTTTCGACGAAGGGGGCGGGCGATGGGCCCGCCCCTTTCGTCTTCGGGTTAGGGCAACGTCGGAAGAATCCCGAGCTGCTGGCGAATGGACCCGGGGATGTCCACCAAATCCACCTCGAAGATCAGGTCCGCGTCCCTGGTCGCGCTGAGATGGGGCTCTCCGAGAAGAGACACAGAGGGGAGTTTGCAGCCGAGTCCGAGCGCTCTCTTGCCTTGGGAGTCGAAGAGGAGCGATCCCTTGACGCCGGCGCCGAGCGGGCTTCCCATCCAGGTCTCGGAGAACTCCTCGATCGCCTTCCGCGCGTCCGGCTTGGGCACGAGGCCGGCGAGGAGCGACGCCGCGGTGATGGACGCCTCCAGTTCGGCGGACCAGACGCCGGTCCGCACATTGTAGGCCCCGATGACGTTCAGGTTCGCGAAGCGGATGCGCGCAGCTTCGAGGATCACGCTCACGTCCCCGGCCAGCGAGATCTTGCCGTCCGCCTGGACCCCGAACGTCAGATCGCGGGTCAGCGGCGCCTCAATGCCCACCGGAGGGAGTTCGCCTCGTGCGGCGCAGACGAGCAGCTCCATGGCGGCGGCGACCAAACCGAAGCCGCGTTCGTCTTCACAGGCGTCATCGAGGATGCCCTCGCACCATGCGAGATCACCGAGGTAGCCCCCGCCTCCGTGGTACTTGGACTTGGTGTACGTCCACTCCATGTGACGGTGCAACGTGTCCCCAAGCCGCTCAAGTCCATCGCCGAGGCCGGGGTCGTCCGGGAAGAGGCTGACCGTCTTGATGACCTGATCCCGAGGTATGGCGTAGGTTGGTTGACCGCCCATGCGCTGCCGGTACGTGTCCGCCCCCACGGTCAGCGGATCGAGAACGACGATGGCGTTTCGGAGCACTCCGACCCAGTAGAGCTTCTCTGCGACCCACTCCGCGGACTTGTCCTTGTAGAGAGCGGCCGTCTCGCCGGACCATCGCTCCCAACCGGGGACGAAGCCGTCCCACGTCCCGTACATATCAGAGCAGAAGCGGCGGCGGATCGCGTCGCCCATCTCCGCGGTCACGGCTCTTTGCAGCGCCTCTTCCATCGCTTCCTGCGCCTCCCACCAGTGGTCCTCCACCGGGCGGAAGGGCGAGAGTTCCATCCAGTACGCCTCGGACGCAAGGTCGTCCTCCCCGAGCATGTCGGTCCAGAACAGCACATCGAGCTGCCCGCCGGCGTGGGCCAGCAGATAGCCGAACGCCGCCCCCGCGATCTCGCCGATGCAACGCTCGATCAGCATGTTCCACATGAGGAACACGCCCATCGGTTGCGCGGTCTCCACGGCGGTCTTGCCCGCCGCGAGCCGCTCCCTCGCCGCCGCGGCCATCGCGGCGGTCTGGTCGGCGGCCCAGATCGCCATCTCCGCCTTGTTCCGGAAGCCTCCCTCCGCGTGCTCGGAGTAGATCTCGTCCGGCACGCCGGCCGCGGCGCGGTCGGCGAGGCGATTCAGTATTTCCGCGGCGCGGCGATGATCGCTCTCAAGCTTGCCGTAGAGCGCGTCCAGCACCTCGCTCGTGCGCGCGAGGACTTCCTCGGTACCACCCAGGGCCTCGATCAGACCGTCGCGAGCGGCGTCCACTTCCGGCGCGCCGGCGGGCGCCATCCCGCCGTTGGACGCCAGATCCAGGTAGGCGGTCCAGAGCGGGACGCTGTCGGGATGCGCGGCGCAGGCCGCGCGGAGCGTCCGCTCCGCTTTCGTCTTGTCGCCCGCGTAACTGTAGGCTCTACCCAGGTTCGCCTCGGCGGAGGCCCCTCCGCCTTTCGCCACCGCCTCATGGAGAACGCTGAGCGCGTCCGCGTCCTGCCCGATCGTCATGAGGGCAAGGCCCAGGTTCGAGAGGCGGCGGCCGCTGCCGGGCTCGGCAAGGACAGCCTTGGAGAACGCCCAGACCGCGCCCTCGGGGAAGTCTTCCATCATGCTCACGAGCCCCAGAGCCGAGTACCGGCTCGGAGGCGGCCCCGTGAAGCGCAAGGCGAGCTTGGCATAGTCTTCCGTAAGCGCCGGCTCGAGCTTCTCCGACCAACGTTGGGCGACATCGACGCCCGTGTCCGCACCCAGCGCCCCGGACGCCAGCGCGATGACCGCGCCCAGCAGCGCCGCAATCCTCGCACCCGACCTCATGTTCCGCCTCCTCTTCCCCGCCGCGCCAAGTAGCGCCTAGGGCTCCACATGCTCCGTGCTGACAGCGACGCCGCGCTCATCGATAAGGTTGAGATAGCAAACGGTCGTGCCCTCCGGCAGCGGGGCCGAGGCGACGTTGCCCGGCCCGAGCGTCGCCTCCGCGGCGAACCACTCGCGGTCTTGCCATTTGCCGGAGTCCTTCGTGTAGAGCAGCTCCGCGCGAGTTACGGGCGCGGCCGCCTCGAAGCCGGCCGAAGCGACGCCGTCGGCGACCCTCCATCGGGTGACGCGCGCGAGGGGAGGGCCGTCCTTGAGGACCCAGTTGGCGAAGGCATGGATCACCTCGGGGTTCTCCCCCGCGCCGCCGTGCCCATGGGGCATGCGCAAGGTGACCGAGAGAGTCTGCGGGCCGGGCGCCGCCTGGTAGGACCTCCGGAGCGCTGAGAGCGGGTAGGCGAAGTCGTTGGTTCCCGTCACCCAGAGCATGGGCATCCGAGCCTCAGGGAGGTAGACCGACGGGTCCCACCAGGCCATCCAGCGGTCCGCGCCCTCCTCGCCAAGCGCCGCGACGTTGTCGCCGAACGCGGTCTCGAGGCAGCACCCGCACCCGTACACGGGCGCGACGAACCTGAGGCGCGGATCGACTCCGGCAAGGATCGAGGCAAGGTATCCGCCCCAGGAGATCCCCGTGAGCCCGATGCGCTCCGGGTCAACTCCGGACTGTGAGGCGAGAAGCGAGTGCGCGAGGATGGCGGAGGCCACCGCGTGGTAGGTCCACTGGTCCGTGGGCGGCTCTCCGATCTGGTCCCAACCGCCCCACCCCGGCGGGCCGCCGTGTTCGTGCCGCTCCCAGTTGCCGTACGTTCCGCGCGGTACGCACCCACACGTGTCCATGGCGATGGCCGCATAGCCTCGGCTGGTCCAGAGACGGACCCACTCGGCGAACGCGGTCCCTCCGCCGCCGTGCACGAGCACCATCCCGGGCACGGTCTCGCCGGCGGGCGCTTCCGGCAGGCCGATCCAGGCGAAGACGCGCGTCGGTTGTCCTCGGTAGGGGACGCTCTCGAAGAACACGGCTTCGACGCCGTCTTCCGCGAAGCCCGGGGCGGGGTGCACCGGCGGCGGGCTGGAGAGCGTCGCGAGGTCCCAAGAGGGAGTGTCGGGGTTCGGGCTCATGGGGGGCTCCTGGGCTTGCGCCGGCCCGAG
>CAZCER010000242.1:0-7503 GCA_964497385.1 uncultured Armatimonadia bacterium
GCCCGGGAGAACGGCCTGTCCGCGGTCCGGGGCATCCGTTTCGAAGGCGCCTGGAGCCGGTCGGACATCGCGAGCGGAGTCGGCGGATCGTAGCACTCCGCCGCGAGCGGCCGTCCGTGTTGTAGAATAGAGGAGCCATCGGCGGGCGCCACCACCGGCGCCCGCCCTTTCATTGCCGCCGGCAAACCGGAAAGGTGCGTCCCAGCCGTGCCGCCAAGTGTTCTGATCCTCATGGGCAGCGACAGCGACCTGCCCATCATGCAGGAGGCCGCGAAGACCCTTGCTCGCTTCGGCGTGGGCTTCGAGATGACCGTCGCCTCCGCCCATCGCACGCCCGATCGGGTGGAGGCGCTTGTCTCCTCGGCTCGGGCCGAGGGCTTCGGCGTGATCGTCGCCGCGGCGGGCATGGCCGCTCACCTCGCCGGCGTTTGCGCCGGGCGCACCACGCTCCCGGTGATCGGCGTGCCGCTCTCCGGCGGAAAGCTGGTGGGCGTCGACGCGCTTCTCGCCACCGTCCAGATGCCCCCGGGCGTGCCCGTCGCAACGGTAGGAATCGACGCCGCCCGCAACGCCGCGCTTCTCGCCGTTCAGATCCTCGCCGTGACCGACGCCGACCTCGCCGCCAAGCTGGAGGATGAGAAACGGATGATGGCGAAGCGGGTTTCGGACATGGCGGAGGCGGCCGCCCGGGCCGCCGCTCGGATTCGCGAGGAGCATCCATGAGCATCCAGCCTCAGCGCGACGCCGCGGGCGAGCCGAGCGACCCGCCGCTAGCCGCCCCGCAGGCGCGGGACCGAGGGCGCCGCTTGGCTGGCGACGCCCTCAAACGGGGAGGGTGCGTCATCCATGGGTGATTCGCCCCATCCGGACGGACTCCACGAGGCCTGTGGAGTCGTCGGCCTGTGCGCTCGCGAGGGCTCCGGCTCCCGCTCCGGACTCGATGTCGCGCGGACCTGCTACTTCGCGCTCTTCACCCTGCAGCATCGCGGGCAGGAGTCCGCCGGCATCGCCGTCGGGGACGGCGCCAAGCTGCGGTGCCACAAGAGCTTGGGGCTCGTCTCCCAGGTCTTCACGGAAGAGACCATCCGCCCCATGGTCGGGCACGTGGCCATCGGCCACACCCGCTATTCCACCACCGGCTCGAACGTACCCCGCAACTCCCAGCCCATCGAAGGCGTCTTCCGCGGCGTGCCGTTCGCTTTGGGCCACAACGGCAATCTGATCAACACGGTCGAACTGCGCGACGAACTCGCCCAACGCGGCATCGGTCTCGGCACTTCGGTCGACTCCGAGTTGATCGTGCGCCTCATCGAGAACACCGACGCTCCCGACTTCGAGTCCGCGGTCCTCACGTCGCTCGAGCGCATCCGCGGGGCCTACTGCCTCTCGATCGCGAATCCAAACCAGGTCATCATGGCCCGCGATCCCTGGGGCATCCGGCCGCTCGCGCTTGGTCAGTTGGAGGACGACGGCGGCTTCATCGCGGCCTCGGAGACGTGCGCGTTCCAGCCCATCGGGGCGAGCTTCCTGCGCGAGGTGGAGCCCGGGGAAGCCCTGGTGCTCACTCCCGGCGGCGCGCGGGAGATCCAAGCCGAGCAGCGGCAGAGAGACGCCATCTGTCTCTTCGAGTTCATCTACTTCGCGCGACCGGACTCCAGCATCTACGGCCGCTGCCTCTGGAACGTCCGCCGGAGCATGGGACACCTGCTGGCGCGCGAGCACCCCGTTGAGGCCGACATCGTCATCCCCGTGCCCGACACCGCCACGCCCGCCGCGATCGGGTACGCCGAGGCGAGCCGCATCCCGTTCACCGAGGGCCTGATCAAGAACCGCTACATCCAGCGCACCTTCATCCAACCCGAGCAGCGCATGCGGAGCCGAGGCGTCCGCATGAAGCTCGCCCCGCTCCGCGAGAACCTGGAGGGCAAGCGCGTGATCGTGGTGGACGACTCGATCGTCCGCGGCACAACGACCTCCAAGCTCGTGAGCTTGCTGCGCCGGGCCGGGGCCGTCGAGGTCCATGTGCGCATCAGCTCCCCGCCCGTGCGCTTCCCCTGCTTCTACGGCATCGACATGGCCACCCAGGCCGAGCTGATCGGCCACCGCATGACCGTGCCGGAGATCTGCGCGCACCTGGGCGCGGACAGCCTCGGCTACCTCTCGCTCGCCAACACCGTGCGCTCCGTGGGGCTGCCGAAGGACAAGTTCTGCCGCGCTTGCTTCGATGGGAAGTATCCCTGCCCCGTGCCGGACGACGTGCGCGTCGAGAAGTTCGCGCTCGAGGGCGGCGCCTGCGGGCGCCCCGAAGACGACGACGATGACGATGTGGGGCTGGTCTGATGCCGAACGCCGAACGACCCATGGTCACCTACGCCGAATCGGGTGTGGACATCGCCGCGGGCGAGGAGGCGGTGGAGCGCATCCGCGGTCTCGTGAGCGCCACGCATGGCCCGGAGGTCCTCGAGGGCATCGGCGGCTTTGGATCGCTTTTCGCCCCGGACCTCTCCAAGACGCCGCAGCCGGTCCTCGTCTCGGGCACGGACAGCGTGGGCACCAAGCTCAAGGTCGCCTTCCTTGCCGCGAAGCATGACACCGTCGGCGTCGACTGCGTCGCCATGAGCGTGAACGACGTGCTCTGCCAGGGCGCGCGCCCGCTCTTCTTCCTCGACTACATCGGCATCGGCGTCCTCGCCCCCGGGGTCGCCGAGGATCTGGTGCGCGGCGTGGCCGAGGGTTGCCGCCAGGCTCAATGCGCGCTCGTCGGCGGCGAGATGGCTGAACTGCCCGGCATCTACTCCGAAGGCGAGTACGACCTCGTGGGATTCGCCGTGGGAGTCGTGGATCGCTCGACCATCGTGAACGGTCGGTCCGTGAAACCGGGGCAGGCTCTGATCGGCCTCGCCTCCAGCGGCCTCCACTCCAACGGGTACAGCCTCGCGCGGAAGGTCGTTCTGGAGATCGCCGGGCTCGGGGTGGGCGATCCGCTGCCCGGCTGCGGCCGCACGGTCGGTGAGGAGATGCTCGAGCCGACGCGCCTCTACACCAAGCCCGTCATGGCGCTGCTCGACGCCATGCCCGTCCACGGGCTCGCTCACATCACCGGAGGCGGGCTGACGGGCAATGTCCCGCGCTGCCTGCCGGATGGGGTCGACGCCCGCATCGAGATCGGCTCGTGGCCGGTCCCCCCCATATTCGACTTCATCGCGCGCACCGGTCCCGTGGCCGAGGCGGAGATGTTCCACGTCTTCAACATGGGCGTCGGACTGGCTGCGGTGGTGGACGCCGACCGAGCCGACCAAGCGGTCGCCGTCGCCGGCGAGGCCGGGGTTCAGGCGTTTCGCATCGGCGAGGTGGTTGCCGCCGACGGCCCCGCGCGCGTGCAACTCGAGGGGACGGTGTGGGGCCGATGACTTCCGCCGCCCGCCCGGAGCCCCTTCGGCTGGCGGTGCTCCTCTCCGGAGGAGGGCGGACGCTCAGCAACCTGCTGGACCGCATCGCGGACGGTTCGCTCCCGGCCCGCGTCGTCGTGGTCGTCTCGAGCCGGCCGGGCGTCAAAGGGCTGGAGATCGCCCAAGGCGCCGGGATACCCGCGTACACGGTCCCGCGCGCCGAGTACTCCGATCCCGAGCCGTTCAGCGAGGCCATCAACGCCCTCCTCATGCCGCACGAGCCCGAACTGGTCGTCTGCGCGGGGTTCCTTTCGCTCTATCTCCCCCCGGAGTCTCTCCGGTCCCGCGTGATGAACATCCACCCCGCGCTGATTCCCGCTTTCTGCGGCAAGGGCTTCTACGGGGATCGCGTCCATCGCGCCGCCCTGGAGGCGGGCGTGAAGGTCTCCGGCTGCACCGTCCATTTCGCCGACCAGGAGTACGACGCCGGACCCATCATCCTCCAGCGGGTCGTCCCCGTCCTCGACGACGATGACCCGCACACCTTGGCCGCACGCGTCTTCGAGGCCGAGTGCGAGGCCTACCCCGAAGCCATCCGGCTCTTCGCCGAGGGGCGCCTCGTGGTCGAAGGACGCACGGTCCGCGTGCTCCCCGAGAAGTAGACCCGAAACCCCACCCGCTCGCCGCGCGTATCCCCTCCTGAGCCTCGCATGCGCGAGGGCAGGGAAGGGAGTGCAACGCTCCATGTTCGCCTTCGATCTCGGCGGAATTCGAGGGCCGTTCGACGACTGCTGCGGCATGCTCTGGCTGGTGGCGTGGATCGTTTGCGTGCTGAACATCGTCGGCAGCCGGTCCCCCGTCGGCGTGAAGGCTCTGTGGATCGTCGCCTGTCTGCTGCTCGGCCCGATCGGGCTGCTGCTGTGGTTCCTGATCGGCCCCATGCACCGCGACGCCTAGCCCGAAGGCGCGGCGCGCACGAAAACACCCCGGAGTCGATGACTCCGGGGTGTCCGCTTGTCGGTGTGTGCTCGGGCGCCTGACCCTAGTAGGGCGGCGGAGGCGGACCGCTGCCACCGCCGGAGCCGCCGTCGGCGGGCACTGTCTCGACGCCCGTGAACGTGCCTTTGTAGGTCCGGAACGCGGGCGCGACGCCGGCATCGGTCGTCGTGAAGTCGAACGTGCCTTCGACGATGCGGACGCCGTTGTCCTCCGTGTCAAAGGTCGCGGTGAAGCTGCCGGTCCGCGCGAGCGTCGCGCCGGTCGCCTCATAGCCTACGACCCCGCGGAAGAGCACCGGCCCCGACGTGTCCGTCGACTGGACCTTCACCTTGATCGTGCGCCCCGAGAGAGTCGGGGCCGAAGCCGGCGTGCGCGCCGTCACGACCTCGAGCGCGCCGACGGTGTCGATCGAGCCGATTGGCTGGACGACCACATCGAAGTCGTGCCCGCCCGAGACGGTCGGGGCGACGATCGAGAGCTGGTGAGCCAGCGGGATGGGCTCGGTGTAGTCCTGGGGGACGATGTCCAGAGCGTAGTAGGCGGGGAACGGCACGCCAGGGATCAGCTCGTAAGTGCCCGCGCCGTCAGCTCCGCCGCCGCACCCTGCGATGATGCTAATCAGTGCAAGAGCCAAGAGGGCAGGTACCGCCGCTTTCATGCCTATCACCTCTCCGGAATCACGGGTCATGACAGGGTTGTCTTCCACCCAGCCGAGCGGAGACCTTCTCGACCGCGCGATTGTAACAAACGGACGCTCTGTCGCCAAGCTGCGTCTCGCCCATATTCAGCCCCCGAACCGCCCGTCCCTTCTCCGCCGCGGCCCCTTTTGGCGCTTGCGCCACATCGCGAAGTACCTTCCTCCGCCGACCGTCTCAGCTTATAGTATGAACGGGAGCGCGGCGGGACCGCGCGTTCCCCGGGAGGACAAGCCAGTGACCCTCGCCCGCACAGCATGCGCCGCTCTGATCGTCGCCGTGGTCCTCGCCGCGGGCTGCGGCCAGAACGTCGGTTCCTCCTCCGCCGCCTACAACCAGGGCGGCGCGACCGGCGGGGCCGGCCAGTTCGGCCGCAAGACGGGCCCCAATGACCCCGCCGGATCGAGCGGCGTCACCGGAGGCTCCACTCTCGTCATGGGGGTCAAGGTCAGCATGGCCGACCTCACCGACGACGACTCCCAGTTCAAGGGCGACTTCGCCCGTTTCGTCGAGTGGTGCCGACAGAAGGGCTTCGGGGCCATTGGAGTCTACGGAGTCGAACCGACCTCCGACCCGGAGGAGACCGCGTCCTTCTGGTTCGATGACGTGGACTTTCCGGACGGCACGACCCTCGCCGGCCATGGATTCGCCGCGGGCGGCAAGAACATCGCCGAACTCGTCACCGTCGCGAGCCAGTCCGGGATCGGGGTCCAGGTCGATCTCACCCGCCTGGCTCTCTCCCACGAGAACACAACGCTCGCCGACAGGCCTTACGCCGGCGATTCCCTGACCGCCGATCAGGTGGGGCTCGTCTGCTCCTATCTTCTGGAGGTCGCCAAAGCGGACTCGATCACCGGTCGCGGCTTTCCGGCCGACTGGGTCGCCGCCGCCAACAAGGCCTGTCAAGCGTCGGATCGACTCTTCTTCGCCGGCGACTACGCGGCCGTGCGAACGGGAGCGTTCGGCGCGGCCGCCCCGGTCGATCTCGGGCCGGAGACCGTCACCCGCAGCGAACTCGCCATGGCCGGGGCCCGCATCGGCGGCTTCATGCTCTGGCCCGGCGTCTCCGTCGGAAGAGACTACGGCGGCGACTCGCCGTTCACCTCAACGTGGCGGACCGTCGACGAGGCGGAGGCGATGCTCACCTTCCGCGCCGTCGCCTCGGCCCCCCAAGGGCTGTTCGTCGACATGCCCCCGGCCCTGATCGACAAGCTCGACAAGGAACTGATCGGCAATCTGAAGCGCTATATCGCGATGCGGCGACCTCGCCCCGTCTGCAGCGTGCTCGTGATCGGTGACTCCACGCCCGCGAACCTGACCGCCGTCGTGAACGGCCTCTCCGCCGCGGGATACGCCATCGTCTTGGGCTCCGAGACCCACGCCAGCCCGGCGGACGCTGACGCAACCTACATCCTCGTGACGCGCAACGCCGACGGGAAGATGCCCGACCCGGCCGCGTCGCTCCCCGAGGGCCTCTTCAACCAAGGGAAGACGTGCTTCCTGCAGGTGTGCGGGCCGCTGCCCGATCTGGGCGCGGCCCCGGGATGGGACGCCATCCGGCGATCGTTCGGGATCGGGAACCTGCCGGTTCCGGCCCTGGCTGAAGGGCCTTCGACGGTTTCCTTCGGCGGGACCGACGTACCGTGCGCGGCCAAGTCGTCGCGCGAGTGGGGCATGAGCCTTACCGAGGAGGCTCTCGAAGCCGCCGAGACGCTGGCTGTCGGCGTCGTGGACGCTCGCCTCGACGAGAACAACGCCGACGAGGCCTCCGCCGCGCACACACGGGAGGTCGTCGTCTTGAGCAGCTACAGCTACGGCGCCGGCGGGCGCAACATCCTCGTGAACGGCGCCGAACTCGCCCCGGAGATGGCTTTCCCCATATCGAACTTGCTCGCCGACGGCGCGGGCCTGCAAGCGCCCACCCGAGCGCTCTGTTCGGTCGGGAGTCCGACCGTCGCCCTGGCGCTGGCTTCGGAGCAGGCCGTGGCCCTCGCCTACCAGGACGGAGGCGAACGCAAGACGCTCGAGAGAGCGCTCAAGTCGTACGAGGTCGCCGTCCTCGAGGTCGCGCAGGAGTCCGCGGTAAACGAGGTGCCTTTGTCCGACCGGACGCGGTAGCGTCCGTCCAGGCGGACCCGACCCAGCCGTCGGGGCCGCAAAACCCGGAGGTACGCTGAGATGGCTTCGAGTGGTGGATCCGTGCGTGGCGCCCAGGGGGCCCACACCCTCGCCTACGCTTTCCTGGGGCTGTGCGTGGTCGTCGCGATCGGCCTCGTCTTCGTGATCCAGAACACCATGGCGCGGCGCGGCGACGAGCGGCGCGCCTCGGAGGAGGCGGCGAAGGCCAACCCCGTCACCGCATCGGGCGCGCCGGCCGCGCCGACCCCCGCCGGGCCCGTCGACATCGAGGCCGCGCTGGC
>CAZCER010000243.1:0-4787 GCA_964497385.1 uncultured Armatimonadia bacterium
GGGCCTTGCTCGTGCTTGAGGGCATGGAACAGGCGCTGACCGAGCGCTCCGCCCTCGACCGCGCCGTGGCGGAGGCCGTGCAGGCCTCGGACGCAGGCGGGATCGAGCGGGCGGTGGAGGCCGCGGAGAGCAACATGCGGCGTTTGCAGGCGCTTCTCAGCGAGCTGGACGTCTACTGGCCGCGACGCCCGGACGGGCTGCGCGAAGAGGACGGCGCGCCGGAAACCTTGCTCGAGGCGGCGGAACGCGTCCGCGATCTGATCGAGACGACCGCTCGCGAGGGCGCGGCGTCGACCGATCGGCTTCGAGAGCGGCGCGACGAGATCATGGGCGGCCTGCGGAGCATCCGCGTGACGCGCCGGACGGGCGCCAAGTACCGGGCCCCAAAGGGCCAGGGCGGGGCTCGCGTGTTCGATGCGCGCCGCTAGAGACGCGGCGAACAGGGGCGGCGACGAAGGTGTTCCGAGATCCTAGGGCGCAACGAAGAACGAATCCGACGCACGCCGGACGGTTCGGCGGGAACGAGGTGGCCTAGAGTGGCAGGCACGGAGTTCACCGATCTGCAGATGGACGCGCTCCGGGAGATCGGCAACATCGGCTCGGGCAACGCGGCGACGGCGTTGTCGGACCTCCTCGCCCGGCGCGTCGACATCACCGTCCCCAACGTGCGGCTCATCCCCACGACTGAGATTCCCGAGATGGTGGGCGGCGCGGACCGCGAGGTGGTTGGAGTCTACTTCGGGGTGGAAGGCGGCATGGAGGGGGCTGCCATGCACGTCTTCCCTGTTGAGGAAGCTCGCCTGCTGGCCGACACCCTTCTTGGCCTCGCTCCCGGAACCACGCGGGAGATCGGCGAGATGGAGCTTTCGGTGGCCGGCGAGGTCGGCAACATCCTGACCGGCAGCTACATGACCGCCATGCAAGGCTTCACCGGCATCGAGGCGTCCATTACGCCGCCTTCGGCTGTGTGCAGCACCGCGCTCGTCGTGCTGAACGAATGCTCCGTCATCGCCAGCGCAAGCGCGGACTACACGATCTGGGTGGAAACCGACTTCATCCTCGAAGGCGGCAACTTCGCGGCGTACCTGATTCTCCTGGTGACTCCCGAGTCGATGGAACGGGTGCTGACGGCGCTTGGGGTTGGATAGCGGTGGGCCAGAGCATCTCGGTAGGAATGGCGGAGATCAAGGTCTCGAAGACGGCGGACGACCAGATCGTCGCCTTGGGGCTCGGGTCATGCATCGGCGTCTGCATGTATGACCGCAAGCAGCGCATCGCCGGGATGGCCCACGTCATGCTGCCCGAGAGTCAGGGGCGCAAGAAGTCGCAAGAGGGGAAGTTCGCCGACACGGCCGTCCCCGCGCTGATCGAAGCCATGGAGGCGGCGGGCGCCTCGCGCAGGGATCTGCTCTGCGCCATCGGGGGCGGAGCCGAGGTCTTCTCGTTTGGCAACGACAACCCGACCCTGGCCATCGGCAAGCGCAACGCCGCCTCGGTGAAGGAGGCGCTCAAAGCCGAAGGCATCCGACTGGTCGCGGAGGATGTCGGCGGCAACGTGGGGCGTACGGTGACCATCGAGGTGGGCGCCGGACGCATCACCGTGAGACCGGTCGGCGGCGGCCAGAAGGACCTGGCGCAGCTCGGCTGACGCGATAGGGAAGGGTGCGGCGCGACCAAGCCGGACACAACACCGGTCTCGAGGAGGCGCATGCCTCGACGGCGACCGGAACCAGTGGGTGATTAGCTTTGGCGCAGAGGTTGACAGCCGAAGAGGTGGCGCAGCGGGTCCGCGATCTGCCGGCTTTGCCGACGGTCGTCACCGAGATACTCCGGATCACCCGTGATCCGGACAGCTCGGTGCTCTCTCTAGCGGACGTACTGGCTCGCGATCAGGCGCTGACGGCCAAGGTCCTCCGCCTTGCGAACTCCGCTCTCTTCGGGTTCCCTCGTCGCATCGGCACCCTGTCTGACGCCGTCGTGCTGCTTGGCTTCAGCACGATCCGCAGCCTCGTGCTCGCCGGGTCGGCGTTCAGCGTCATGGACCGGGCGCTCGACGGGTTCGGGCTGAATCGCGGCGCGCTCTGGCAGCACGGCATGGCCGTCGCGGTCGCGGCCCGCCATCTCGCTCAGCGCGCGGCCCCGAAAGAGACCGAGGAGGCGTTCATCGCCGGGCTCATCCACGACCTCGGCAAGATCGTGCTGGATGCGTACGTGAGCGAGCAGTACCAGGAGATCCTGCGGCTCGTCCAGCAGGAGAGCAGACCGTTCTCCGACGCCGAGCGCGAGATCCTAGGGTTCGAGCACTCGGAGGTCGGGGCTCTCGTCGGAGAATCCTGGGGGCTGCCCGAGACGCTCGTCGGGGCGATCCGCCACCACCTCTGGCCGAGCGGCGACCCGGACGAAGCGCGCCTTCCCTGCCTCGTTCACTTGGGCTACATCGCAGCTCTCTCCGCCGGCGTCGGCATCGGGATCGACGGGCTCGCCTATCGCATGGACCCGCACGCCCTGGAGCGCCTCGAACTCGACCCCTCGGCGGTCGAGGAGGCCATCTCCGCGATTCCGGACGCTCTGGCCGACGCCGATCAGCTCTTGTGTCTCCAGTAACGCCGCAGCTTGGCGGCGCCGAGCAGGCCCTGACGGGAGTCAGACAACGCTATGCCGACTCCGAAGATACGCGTGGTGGTCGTCGACGACTCCGCCTTCATGCGGAAGATGGTCAGTGACATCCTGTCGCGAACCCCCGACATCGAAGTCGCCGCCGCCGCGCGCAACGGCCGCGAAGGACTCAGCCAGGTCATCCAGCAGCGCCCGGATGTCGTGACCCTCGATGTCGAGATGCCCGAAGTCGACGGTCTCGAGGCCCTCAAGTTCATCATGCAGGAGCGACCGACGCCGGTCGTGATGCTCTCAAGCCTCACCAAAGAGGGCGCCGACACCACGATGCGCGCCCTGCAGCTCGGGGCCGTCGACTTCGTCCACAAGCCCTCCGGCGCCATCTCGCTCGACCTCGACAAGGTGGCCGACGAGATCGTCGACAAAGTGCGGTCGGCCGCGCAAGCCAACATCCGCTCTCTCTCGCGTCCGACCGCCGCGTACGACGCCGCCCCCAAACCGTCGCCCGCCGCCGCGAAGCCCCGTCCGTCGCCCACCGCCGCTCCGGGCCGCTTCGAGTACGTGGTCGCCCTGGGCACCTCGACCGGAGGCCCGCGGGCGTTGCAGGAGGTCATCCCGAGACTGCCCGGGTCGCTTCCGGCGCCGGTTGTGGTCGTCCAGCACATGCCGCCGAAGTTCACGCGGTCTCTCGCCGAGCGTCTCGACTCCACGAGCGCGGTGCGCGTCACGGAAGCGGAAGAGGGCGACGCGTTGACGCCCGGGCACGTCCTGATCGCGCCCGGCGGTCGGCATATGCGCGTGGGGCCCGACCGCCGAATCCATCTCTCGGACGAACCGCCCCTGTGGGGCGTCCGGCCCGCGGCGGACTACCTCCTGGAGTCCGTGCTGGAGCAGTTCGGAGACCGCACGATCGGGGTCATCCTGACCGGCATGGGGCAGGACGGATGCCGCGCCATGCGCGCGATCCACGCGCAAGGAGGCCAGACCATCGCCGAGTCCGAGGAGACCTGCGTGATCTACGGCATGCCGCGCGCGGTCGTCGAAGCCGGCGCCGCCGACCATGTAGCGCCCCTCCATCGCGTGCCCGACCAGATCGTGACGTGTCTGGCCCGGGGCGCCGCGGGCAGGAGCGCAGACCGGTGAACACCAGCCAGCCGCGCATCGAAACCGACGCCGAGTACGAGGTCTTCTGCCGCAAGATCTACTCGCTTACGGGGATCGACCTCGCAAGCTACAAAGGCAACCAGATGCGCCGACGCATTCGGAGCATGGCCGGCCGCGAGGGCGTCGACCACGTCTTGGAGTACGTGAAGCTGCTCGAGGGCGACGCGAGCCTGCTCAGCAAGTTCCTCGACCGAGTCACCATCAACGTCTCCGAGCTGTTCCGCAACCCCGAGAAGTTCGTGCAACTCCGCGATCAGTTTCTGAAGCCCATGGCGCGCGAGCACGCGTCGCTCAAGATCTGGTCCGCCGGGTGCTCCTACGGGGCCGAGATCTACAGCGTCGCGATGATCCTCGACGAGATCGGGGGCGGCCGACGCGACAAGCTGCTCGGCTCGGACATCGACACGCGGATCCTCGAGCGCGCCCGCAACGGCCTCTTCACGACTTCCGACATGAAGAACCTGTCGCCGGCGCAGGCGAAGCGCTACTTCACGCAGACCGGCGACGATGAGTGGACGATCTGCGACGACCTCCGCAGGCGCGTGGAATTCCGCCGCCAGGATCTGCTCCGCGACCGCTTCGACTCGGGATTCCACGTCATTCTGTGCAGGAACGTCGTGATATACTTCACCGACGACGCGAAAGACGTTTTGTACCGTAGGTTCTATGAGGCCCTGCTGCCCGGCGGCATCCTGTTCGTCGGGGGCACTGAGAGGATCATCGGCTCGCGCGAGATCGGATTCGAGACGCCGCAGACCTTTTTCTACCAGCGGCCGAGCCGATGACGTGGTGAGCAGGTCCGTGAGGCTCGCGGCCCTAGGGGCGCCGGCCGGTTGGCGGCCCCGAAAAGCCTAGACGGCGTACCCAGCGGTTGGGTCGAACTGAGGAAGAGAGGCGATCTCCAGTGGCCAGGATCATGATCGTGGACGATGCCATGTTCATGAGGGTGACCCTCAAGAACATCCTGACCAAGGAGGGGCACGAGATCGTGGGCGAGGCGGAGAACGGCG
>CAZCER010000243.1:4797-7501 GCA_964497385.1 uncultured Armatimonadia bacterium
CCGCCGTTCGTGAGATCATCGGCCAGGATCCCAACGCGCGCATCATCATGTGCACCGCCATGGGACAGAAGAACATGGTGCTCGAGGCCATCCAGGCTGGGGCCAAGGACTTCGTGGTGAAGCCCTTCCAGCCGGAACGCGTCGTCGAGGGCATCTCCAAGGCGCTTGGCTAGCTCGCCGGGGCCCGCCCCGCCTGCACGCCGAACGGGCCGCATGCTCGCCGCGCCCGGAGAGAGATCCGATCCGAGGCGGGACGCGCGCGGGCGGACCATGGAGTGAGCCCAGAGGGAGGCAGGGCCGCGGTATGACCCCGGAGGAGTGTCGCGCCATTCTGGGCGTCGCCCGCGACGCCCTCATCGACGACCTCAAGCGCGCCAAGCGCCAGCTCCTCCTGCGCTACCATCCGGACCAGAACCCGGAGCGTCGCGCCTGGGCCGACGAGCGCACTCGCGCCGTACTGCGGGCTTACGACCTGCTCGCGGCGGCCCTTCCCGACCCATGCGAGGCCGCCGGCGCGAGCCCCCGACGGGCGGGCGGCGCCGCCCGCTTCGCTCACGGGACCGGGCCCGCGACCCCCAAGCCGCCCAGGCCCGCCGCGGCGCACAAGCCGCTCTCCTATGTCGTCGTGCTGTCGCACGGGCAGCTTCTTGCCCTGCCGGTTCACGCGGTGGTCCAGGTCGCGCCGCTCGCCGAGGAAACCGTGGTCGGCGCGGGCGGCGGCCGGTGGGCCTTCGCTCTCGGGCAGATTCGCTTCAACGGCATGCGTCTGCCGTTGGTGGATCTCGGGGCCGCCCTCGGCTTCTCCGGCGCCCGCCTCGGCGAGTGCAGGCACTTCGTCGTCCTCAACGCCAAAGCGGGCCAAGTCGCACTGGCGGTCGACCAGGTCCAGCAGGTCGTGAACGTGAACGCGACGGCGATTGAGCCGGCCGAGCAAGTGCTGCCCTGCCATGGAGGCTTGCTCAAAGGCGCGTTTCGTCTCGAGAGCGACAGCGTCGTCATCCCGGACCTGGACGCTCTGCTCAGTTAGGGCGCCCCTTGCGGGCGCGTGGAAGGAAATGGCATCGGCGATGGAGTTGATCGCGGAGATCCCCAGCCAGAGGCCTGACACCGCCATCCTGCGCGTGAGCGGCGAGATCGATTCGGCCACCTCGGAGCGCTTCCGTGAGGGCCTGGTCTCTCGGATTGACGAGAACACCAAACACGTCATCCTGAACCTGGCGGAGGTCTCGTACATCAACAGCAGCGGGCTCGGCGCGCTCGTCGCGGCGTACAAGAGAGTCAAGGCCTGTGACGGGACCCTGCGCCTCTGCCGCGTGCGCGGCTCGATCGCGGCCGTGATGAGTCTGATCCGTCTCGACAAGATCGTGGCGATCTACGACACCGAAGAGGCCGCCCTCGCGTCGCTCGAGACCTCCTGAGGTCAGCGCTTCCGCGCTCGCACCGCCTCCAGGCCCCCCCGCATCGCGTCCCGCCGGCGCTGCTTCACCACGCGCCCGATCGCCTCAACCGCCGTTGGCGGCGCGTCTCGCCAGGTCAGCCCCAAGCAGACGCGTCGATGCGGCTGACGCTCGATCCGAAGCCACGCGACGCCGGCCTCGATCGCAAGAGGCTGCCCCTTGACCAACTCGAACTCCACCGTGAGGCGTGGCGCGCGGCGAAACTCCTCCTCAAGCCACTCATCGACCGCGGACAGCGCGACGGCCGCCCCTCCCACACTGACGTCTTGGACCCGCCCCTCGACGGTCACGGGCGTGACGCCCGCCTCCTCCGCCACCCAGGTCAGCATCGCGGTCGCCCCGTCGAGGGGAGCGCGGATGTGCTCTCGCCGGCTGAACCGGTGGACCGAGCGAGGGCGCCGGAGTTCCAGGGCCGTCTTCTTGTCCGCGCCTACGCGGTCCGTGCTCAAATAGCCCAGGACTTGGGAAGCGAACGCGTAGCCCTGCGATTCCACGCGAAAGAAGACGAGAAGCTCCGTCTCCTGACCGGCCAGACCCTCATGCTGGCGCGAGAGCGGGCTCTCAACGCAGAACGCATCGTCGGCGGAGGGACGCGTCGCACTCGTCGAGGCCTCTACCCACAGGATCCGCTCGCCGCGGTCCAGCCCCAATTCCAGACGCTGGCCAGGCCTCGACAGGGAAGCGAATAGCTCTTGCGCGCGCAATGCGCTCAGCTTGTCCGCGGGTTCTAGGAGGTCACCCACCATCGCTCCACCGCCTCCTCGCAGGGCTCAGGCGCCCTCGTCGGTCTCTTCGGTCTCGTCGGGCTCGTCAGGGGCGGGCGCCGGCTCGAAGCCCCGCCGCCAAGTCCAGCCCGGCCCTGAGTCCGACCCGCCGCGCGCCGTCCGACGCCACAACCGGCTTCGCCCACTCGCCCGCGCATCCTCCAGAGCGCCCTCCTCCGCTTCCTCGCCGCGCACCTCGACCCTGCGCCGACGGATCTGCAGCATCGCCCGCTCGCACTCCGTCACGTAGTAGGCCAGTTCGGTCCGCTGGTCCGGCGCCAGCGACCGCCACCGAAGCCCCAGCCGGAGCGCGCCGCGCGGGCCTTGCTCCCGCAGCCGTCGCGCGACCGTCGCAAGCAGCCCCAGGGGTTCGTCCGGATCGGGCGCGGGGAGCGAGACGCGCAGGACCGCGCCCAGCGGGACCTGCTCGAACCACTCCTCGTCATACTGGTCGAAGCGCACGCACGCGCCGCCCCGGCTGAT
>CAZCER010000244.1:0-7488 GCA_964497385.1 uncultured Armatimonadia bacterium
TCCGCCTCCTGTTCCTTGAAGTTGTGCGCGTCTGTCCCGGCGACCCATCCGAGCACCTGCAGCCCGAAGAGCCCTTCCAGGTCGCTGTAGTCGTCGTTGATCCGCCGTGCGCGGTCGTGGAGGTTCTGCTTGTAGACGTTGTTGTACCAGTCGGGGTGTGAGGAGAGGTCCTCGCGCCAGTTGTACTTCGTGCAGTTGTTGCCGTGCGACTCACGTGTGATGCGGAGCCCGGACTCGCGCACAATCTCGGGCGCCGCGTCCCCATCGAAGACGCCGTTCCGCCCGTACAGATACGGTGAGATGGGCATACGCCCAGCCGACGCATCGACGGTCACCTCGGCGACGCGAAGCGTGGGATCCTGCGCCCAGCCTATGGACGCCGCCAGGGGAACCGCGAGTAGAGCCGAGAACAGCACGAAGTGTCGCACGGTCTTCCTCCTCCTCGCCGTCCCCTCCGCGCCGTCGCGTGTGGCCCCTCAGCGCTCGAAGCGCACCTCGCCCCACTGCCCGGGCCCGTCGGTCAGCCCGTCGCCTTTGAGCCGGGGCCAAGCCCAGGCCGACTGCTCGCCCGCGCCCACGCCCTGGAACGCCACGCCGATCCTCCACGGCTCATTCGCCGGGGTGCCCCCCAGCACTTCGTACGGAATGAGCGCCTCGAACGTGAAGCCGCCTGGATCAGCGGCCACAGCGCCCTGGCAGCGGTCATCGGGCACCGCGCCTGCCCCGCCTGCGCGGTCCCAGCGGCCGACTGCGAGCTTCCAGGCATCGCCATCCCTGACGGGGACCATCCAGACCTGAGTGCACGATCCGGACCAGGCGCCGGCGCCCCCGTCGACGTCCACGAGGAGTTCGAGGCTGCTGCAGTCCCAGAACGACTGCGGCTGGCCCAGAACCGGATCGTTGACGGGTATCCGCGCACCCACGATGAGGCCGTCCTCAGTGTAGGCGAGGTGGAGTTGCGCCTCGGCGGGCACGCCTGCCGTGGAGAGGAGATCGGTGGGCAGCGCCGCTTCGCTGGGCCAGTCCGCGAGGTCCCCGTCGAGCCGCGGCGCACTCGCCCCGACGAGGGTGAGCACCGCTGGGCGGACGGGTACGTCCTGGACGACCCCGTTCGCGAGCGTGAGGTGCAGTGTGAGCGTACCGTTGGCGCCTGCATCCGGCACCACCGCCACTCGCTGCGGCACGCCGGGGCGCACGTGGAACGCCGTCGGCGCGACCACGCCCGGCCCGCCAAGAAGCTCGACGGTCACGTCCGTCTCGGCTTGGGTTGACGTGACCGTCCAGATCTCCGGCTGGCCGGGGGAGTAGGGGGCTCCATGCACGGTGAGAGGCGGCCCCACGACTAGCGTGAGATGCGAAGAGCGCTCCCAGCCTTCCCCATGCGCTCGCAGGCGCGCGGCGCACTGCCCCGACGCTGCGTCCGGCGCGCAGGTGAGCGACGCGCTCCACACGCCGTCACGGTTCGCCCACGCTCCGCCGTCGAACCCTTCGGGCAGGTCCGACCACTCGACCGTAACGCTCTCGTCCCCGGCGACCTCCACATCGAGGGCCGCGCCCGGCGCGGTGGTGAGCACGGATGTGGAGAGGAGCCGCGCGCGAAGCTGCCCCTCGAGCGCGGCCGAGAGAGCGTCGGCCGTGAAGTAGATGACGGAAGGCGTAATCGCTTCCGGCTCTGTCGCGTTGCCGAACAGGTCGAGGGCGTCCATGCCCCGGAGGTGTTCGGGCAGGGGGTGGTCCGCGCGGACTGACCAGGCCGCAACGGTCCATCTCCCCTCAGGCTGCTTGAAGGCAACCGCGTAGAGATCGTCGTCGCCGAGATCCAGCGTGCCCATCATCTCGGCCCTGGCGGTCTGCGCCGACAGCGCCGCCATCGCGACCCCGCTCGGTCGGATGCTGCCATCGAGCCGGATGAGGCCCGAGGAGCCGAACTTGCCCGTGGAGTCGGGGATGTCCCGGTCATAGAACCAGAACACCTTGTCCGTGCCCATCGCTTGGGCGAGCATGTGGTTGCGGGGCAGGTACAGCGCCTGGTTGAGTTCGCCGACGGCGGGACCGTACGTCACGTCCCAGCCGGTCTCCGTGAGCCAAGACTCCTTGCCGCCCGCGTGCGCGATCCGGCTGATGCGCTTGAGTTGGTCGAGCGCGGTAAGCGGGGTGTAGCGCTCGCTTCCTCCCACGTTGGTGTCCGAGACGCCGAGTTCCGGCGGCGATGTCCCGACATAGTAGTGCGAGTTCACGACCGCGAACGCGTCGGCGGCGTCGGACGAGAGCAACGCCGCGGCCTGTTCGTCGAGGATGCCCGCCGTGCCGTTGAGTACGAGCTTCGCGCCGTCGGCCCGTGCGAGCCCCTCCGAGGCGGCTGTGAGGGCCCGCCGGTAGTTCGCCAGGTCGAGGCCTCCCCTGTCTCGGAGGTGGTACTCAAACTCGTTGTCGATCTCCCAGTACGGGATGGACGGGAACGCCCGCGCAAGCCGCTCGAAGCCGGCCGCGATCTCCGTCGGGTCGTCGAGGAACCCGGACTCGTCCTCCCTGCGGAACGAGCCCATCGTGATCGGGAGCACGATGACTCCGTTCGCCTCGGCCTCGGTGCGGACCGCGTCGTAGTCGCGTCCCTGGCCGATCGGCGCCGTCTCGCCGCGCCCGAGCCACCCCCAGGAGTAATCGCGCGCCCAGTGGATGCCCATGCGGCCGAACGCGTACCACGGGGCGCCGAAGTGGGTGTTCACGCCCATCGAGGAGCGCAGCCGCTCCTCGTCGGTGAGCACGGGCTGGACCGGCAGGCGGGCGAGTGGGCAGGAGACCGTCTCCAGCGTCTGCCCACCACTCGTGAGGGTCACCTCGCACGGGAAGGAGCCGTTCCGAGGCAGGTCGAGAACGAGTTCGCCCGTCCAGAGGCCAGATGCCTCGCCGGTCTCGGACGCCTCGCCCACCAGTTCGCCTTCGGTGTCCATCACGCGGGCGGCGAGTTCCATCGCGCGGGCTTCGGTCTCCCACGAGAGCACGCGGAACGCGAGCGCGCACGTACCATCGTCGTCGGCGATCGCGTGCGGGTTGCGCGAAGCGACCACGAGTTGGACGGGCAGGTCGCCTTCGACCACGCGGTCCGAGTCATCGACGACACCGACGAGTCCCCCCACCAGTGTCCGCGCGGGCCCGCCGGCGCCCTTGAGGCCCCAGCTATGCCAGGTGAGGGTCCGGACGGTGAGGGGCTGCTTGAACTCGGCGGGAATGGGGACCGTAACGTACTTCCACCCCTCCCACGTGAGGGAGCCGAGACCGACCTTCACGTCCTCGCCATCGGCGTCCCCGAAGTGGAGTTCCAGGTGATGCCCGTCACCGGCGGACCACACCCAGAGCCCCGCTTCGCTGAGACGAAACGGGATCGGGCCCCGGCCATGGACGGACTCCAACGAGGAGAACCGGAACTCGTCGTCCATCGGCCAGTTGACCGACGCTTCGGCGACGGCGACGCCAGCGAGTTCGGTGGGGAGGTCGGCTGGCGCGTCTGCGACGACCTGGACCGACAGCGGCGCGGAGTTCCACGCGTACGCCTGCCAGCCGCCAGGCGCCGAAAGGTCATCGAGCGGGACGGTGCGGTCGGCCGCGCTGCAGGCGCTACCGGCGGACAGAACGCAGATGCACGCGAGGAGCACGGCACGGGAAGGGACGGTTCGCAAGGGCGATCACTCCGTTCGGGTGTCTGGCTGCACTGGTTCGCGTCACCTGTGCGCGAACCCTGTCCTCGGCGCGCGTGGCACGGAGGTCCGTCGTCGTGATTGCGCGAAGCGGAAGACCGCCCGCGAGTGGGCGATCCCTCCGAAGGAGCGTGCCCCAATGGTGATGCCCCTGCTCTGCGCGACGGCCATGAGCTTCTGCGCACCCGTCGAAGACCTGCCTCTCATCGACCCCGGCGTGACCGTCTACCAGACCTCCAGCCACAACAAGATGGGCCTCAACGGCGACGGCGGGTTCTGGCTCTATGACGAAGAGAGCGGCGAGAAAGGTCTGGTGGGCTGGCAGGTCATCGATGACGGCGCCGCCGCCGAGTACACCGAGGAGCGCGTGTATTCCGGTGTGGGCGCGCTCCGCCACCGCATCGCTCTCCAGGGGCTCGGCACGGGCTGGCGGTCGCTCGCGAAGCCGCTCACCGCAGGGCTGAACGTGTCCGATTGCGACGCCGTGACGATGCGCGTGTGGCCCACATACGCCGATGGCGGCGCAGACTACGGCATCCGGATCGACAGCGGCGGGCACAACACGGAACTCACCATCTCCGATCTGACCCCTGGCCAGTGGAACGACGTCACGGTCGACATCTCGGAGGTGCCGCGCGAGGGCGTCGGGATGTTTTGGCTCCTCTTCAACCTGGAGTGGGGCGGCGAGGACGGGATGGAGTTCTATGTGGACGACATCGCCTTCCGACGCCCCGACGGCAGCACGCTCACAATCGACGACTTCGAGTCGGGCCCGGACTGGTATGTCGTTCTCGACGCCCTCGGGCCCGGCTGCGTGAAGAACATGTGGGGCCTCGGTGGCGGCGACATCCGCATCGAAGCGGATGGCGAAGTCATCGCCGAGGGCTCCCAGACGGACCTGTATGAGGGACGTCTCCCCGGCTTCGCGAGCCCGCTCGTGTGCGCCCACGTTGTGTCGTCAGCCGCATGGATCGCCACGGCGCACTGGTCGTTCGCGCCGATTCCGTTCCGCGAGCGCTGCCGCATCCTCGTGAAGAACACGTCTCCGTTCAACCACTACATCTACGAGCGCTACCGCGATCCGTCGCGGGCCTCGCAGACGGTCGCCGCCGCCCACCGCCGCGAGATCACCCGCGCGTGGTCCGCGATCGGCGAAGACCCGAAGCGCTGGAGCTACACCGACCGCGCCGAGGGGCAGGTCTCGCTCGCACCGGGCGACGGTGCGGACCTCACCGACATCGCGGGCGCAGGCGCAATCGGCGAGATCCGCTTCGGGATCGCGCCGACCTCGCCGGAGATCCTCGACGGGGTGCGCCTCCGTATCTGGTGGGATGGAGAGCCGACGCCCAGCGTGGACGCCCCGATCGGCGTCTTCTTCGGGGCCGGTGTGAAGTGGGCGAAGGTCCCCTCGCTCGTGGTGGGGACGGACGGCGACACGGGCTACTGCTACCTCCCGATGCCCTTCTGGAAGCGTGCCCGTGTCCGGATCGAAAACACGTCGGACGTGCGGCTCGAACGGCTCGACTGGAGCGTCGGCTGGTCGGAGCAGCAGGTCTACCCGCGGGAGCGCACCGGCTACTTCCGCACCTGGTTCCACCACGACCCCGACACCGAGATCGGGCGGGACTACACCTTCCTCCGCGTGCCGGGGCGCGGGCAGTTCGTCGGTGTGGTGCAGACACTCATCGGCGGGCACTACTGCGAGGGCGACATCCGCTTCTACTGCGACGGTAGCCGCAGCCCGCAGCTCTACGGCACGGGCTCCGAGGACTACTACCACTGCGCTTGCTGGCCGAACAAGGACAACCACACGCCCTTCCACGGCTGCGTGGGCGATGTGGCCGAGGAGGCCGCGGCGCTGGGCGTTTCGTTCTACGACCTCCGCGCCTGCTACTACCGCTTCCACCTCGATGCACCGATCCGGTTCGAGAATGGGATCCGCGCGGGCATCGAGCACGGCGGGGTGAACGATACGCATTCGAACTACACGAGTCTCGCCTACTACTACTCGCAGGACGCGCCGGGCCTCCGGTGCACCGACACCGTCACCCCGACGGCGGACGCGAACGGGGGCGAGCCGCGCGAGGTCACCGGCTTCTTCGAGGGGGATGACGATGATGTGGAGTGGACCTTCGCGGGCGTCGCGTCGAGGGGCGCCCTGACGGCCACGCTACGGATCGACCCGCAGAACAAGGGCGTCCGTCTGCGGAGAGTGCTTGACCAGTCCATCGGCCGCCAGTGGGCCACCGTGTACGTGGACGGGCGGAAGGCCGGCGACTGGTACGACGCCGACACGAACGAGCACATGCGGCTCGCCGAGAGCGACTTCGAGGTTCCGGCGGACCTCACGGCGGGCAAACACACAATCGCCGTCGAGTTCCGCCCCGCGCCGGACGGCCCCGAGTGGACGCTTCTCGAACTCAGCGCGCTCTGCTACCTCGACGGACTCAGGCCTGAGCCTGAGGAGCGCGTGCGGCTGACACCCACCGAGAGGTGGTAGGCGCTACTGCACCGGCGTGAGACGCGCGAGGCCGCCCTCGGTCGCTATCCAGATGCGGGCCTCGGCGTTCTCGACGATGCGCTTCACCTGCAGGAACGGGGCGCTGCGTCTCCAGCGGTCCTCGCCGATGGCGGGTACGGCGTAGGCCAGGCTCGTGCCATCTGGCGACACCAGGAAGCTGAGCTGAGCGAAGCACGGCGAAGCGACACCCAGACACACAACTCCGAGCGCACCCACAAGCGCGCGCATGCTTACCCCTCCATGTTGTGCCGGACGCCGCCCTCCGCAAGTAGGACGCCTGCTTGGCGCCAAACGATTCATCGGATGTGGCAGTGTGGCCCCGCGCGTTCGCATGTAGTGTGCGACCGAACACCGTGAACCTGACGCGACGCGAGAGAAGGGCTTCGTCCGCAAAGGCTGAAACTCCAGCCTCGTCAGACCACCACCGAGAAGAGGAACCACGCGATGAGAGACACGAACCGAACGCAGATCCCATTACGCCTGTTGACCGCGCTGGCGCTCGCGGTGGCCCTCTGCGGCGCCACGTCAGCCGATGTCCTGGATGACCTTGCGAAGCCGATGGAGGGCCGGAGCATGCGGGCCACCTCCAGCGCCCGTAACGAGGACGGCACCTACGCCCACCTGAACTGGGACAACTCGAACGTCGCCCCCGGCGCCACCAAAGTTGTCCTCGACGCCGAGGGCCCCGGAGTCGTCACCCACATCTGGTTCACCTTCCTCGGTCCCGAGAGGCAGGGCTGGGCGCCCAACGGCTCGGCGAATCACCAGGAGATGCTCCTTCGGATCTACTACGACGGGTCGGATCGGCCCGGTGTGGAGGCGCCGCTCGGTGACTTCTTCGCGAACTGCTTCGGCAAGCGCGCCGAGGTCATCAGCGATCCGGTCGTCGTCGAGGACGCGGACTCCTACAACTGCTTCTGGCGGATGCCCTTCCGTGAGTCGATCCGCATCGAGATCGAGAACCAGAGCGAGCAGCAGATCAGCCTCCTGTACTACAACATCGACTGGATCAAGCTCGACGCGCTGAGCGACGACACGCCCTACTTCTACGCCCAGTACCGCCAGGAGTACCCGGTCGAGCAGGGCAAGGACTACGTCCTCCTCGAGACCGAGGGCAAGGGCCAGTACGTCGGCACCGTCCTCGCCGTCCGGACGCGGAGCCCATCGTGGTTCGGCGAGGGCGATGAGAAGATCTACATCGACGGCGAGGAGACCGCCTCGATCTGGGGCACCGGCACCGAGGACTACTTCCTCTCCGCGTGGGGGCTCCAG
>CAZCER010000245.1:0-7473 GCA_964497385.1 uncultured Armatimonadia bacterium
CCTGCTACGGCCTCCCCAGGACCACGACGTCGGCGGCGCGACCGGGCGGATCTACCTCGAGCGAGACGACCTCGCCGTGCCTGACGCTCGCGCGGATGACGGTCTGCCCGGGCGCGTGCAGCTTCAGGTCCGCGTCCCAGCCCTCGGGCCATGCCGGCAGCAGGTAGATCGCGTCGCCATCGACCTGCATCAGCATCGATTGCACGGCTTTGAGAAGCACGCCTCCGTGGTCCTGGTCCGGTGTCCAGTCGTAGTTAGGCCCCCAGAAGGCGGGGAAGCGTGACCCCTGATCCCACGTTCGGGCGCGCTCGACGACGGAGGCGCGGGCCTCCTCCGCCAGCCCAAGATAGGCCATGAAGACGTCGTCCTGGCGCCAACCGGCGCTCCCTCGGTCCCAGCGATGCTCCAGGGCGTTGCGTCCCCAGTCAAGATGCGGCCTGCCGACCGCGATGAGCCGGAACGGGTAGACGGCGTACAGCTCCGGGTTCTCGATGTTCGCCTTGTGGTCATAGCGTTGCGCGGGGGCGAGAGCTGGCCCGTCGGGGGTGTCCCGCAAGGGGAGCGGGGGCAGCTTGGCTCGGAACTCCCGCCAGAACTCACGCTGGGCGTCTCCGAGCACGGCGTCAGGCAACGCGAGGATGCGGTCGGAGATCGCGATCAGACCGGCCAACTCAGGCGTTGGGTTCGTCGCGTCCCACCAGGTCTCGAGGGCCTGCGACGGATGCATCACAAGCGCGCCGTTCTCGTCCGTGTCGCAGTAGTTCTCGAAGAACCGGGCGACAGACCTCGCGACGGGCAGCGTCCTCTCCCTGGTGAACGCGTCATCGCCGGTGTGCTCCGCGTAGTCGAGCATGAGGGCGACAAGTTCAGGGCCGCACACCCACTCCCACTTGTGGTAGCCGCTCACCTGAAGCTTGTCGTCGCGCTCGGCGGCCGGAGCATCGTGTCCGTAGGTGTCCGGGAAGACCGCGCCCCAGGAGTGGATGCACTCGGGGAAGTAGGCGCCGTCGAAGCCGAAGTACTCGCGCACGCGGTGTTCGCAGAGCGGAAAGATCTCATCGACGTACATGCGGAACAGAGGCTGCATCAAGTCGAAGTCGCCTGAGGCGCACATGCTGATGTAGGGGAGCCGCGTGTTCTGCCACCAGTACCCGGGACCCCAACGACGGTAGTCGGCGTCCCCGACTTGCCCCTCTGCCGGCACAGTGAAGATCGAGCCGTTGAACCTGATGGGGTGGCTGCCGCGGCCGGCGCAAGCGTTCATGTACCGCTGCAGCGCGTAGGCGCGGGTGACGACGAACGCGTCCGGCAGCCGTTCCTCGATATGAGCGGCGACCTCGGCTCCATCCTGGTAGAGCCTTGGCCCGTCCTTAGCGAGGACCGCGACGACGTGCGTCCACCGTCTGGCCGCGAGAGGCTCGTCCGAGTTGAGAGTGGCGTTGCCCACGATCAATCGGAGGCGGTCGCCGGGGTGCGTGTCGAGGAGGAAGCCGTCCGCGCCGCCGGGTGTGATCTTGTCGAGGATCCGGCCGATCATGCCGGGCGATGCGGTCCGGACCCATGCCTCCAGCGTGAGTTCGGGGTTCGCGTCCCAGTCCGCGGAGTCAGGCAGCGGAACACCTGGCTCAGGTCGCCCCGCGTAGATCGCCGCCCCAACGGGCGGCTCGCTGTCGGGGGTGGTGGCCGCGAGCGTGCGCACCGCATCGGGCGCCAGCGCCTCGTTGTAGATCGCCACGCGGCCGAGGTCGCCCTGGAAGACGTTCCCGCCGTGCTGGTCCCGGCCCGCACAGATGTCGTAGTCGTTCTTAGGGTGCGAAGGACGTGGCGCGGCTTGGTCCTCGGAGATGAAGATCCAGCTCCTGTCCCAGAAGGCGGCCCACCAGTCCTCGTGTGCGCTGCGACGGGACTCGAGACGGACTGTCTCCACACGCTCTATCGTCTGGTCGATCGCGCGGAGCCAATCCGCCGGATCCGAGGGGTGGCGCGCGATCGAGTAGACGCTGACGCGTTGCGTCCGCGCGGGAACGGTGACGAGAGTCGACTCATCCACGCGGAGCCCGCCGTCGGCCAGAACCACGGCTCCGAAGGCGCGCTTCCGCAGCGGGTCCACGAAGCCGTGATAGCCGTCCAGCCCCTGGAAACGCATCGTTTCCCGCGGCCCGAAGGACTCCTCGTTATACCGGTAACAACCGACGCGATCCGCGGGGCCCTGGAGGAAGATGTCCGGGTCCACCACCGACTGCAGCGGGGAGTACGGATCGCTCACGCGCGAGTCCTCCGCGGGCGTGTACGGTTCGGTCCGCCAGGACTCGACATGAACCGTGGCTCGGACTGGCGCCTGGCTCTCGGTGTCGACTTGGATGACGGGGTGGTTCGCATCCACCCACAGGCTGAGGTTGGTGGGGTTGGCGCCGGCGATCCGGACGTGCATTCGGCCCCGCCGAAGGTCGAGTTCTTGCCGAAACTCGGCGCCGGCGGTGAGAGGGTTCGGGGAGAGACTGACGCGGATCTTGCCGACCTTCAGGAGATGGCCGCCCGAACTCCAACTGTCGATGCGCCCGATGTAGAAATGGAGATCTCCCGCGGGATCCACCCACGCGTTCAGCCCGATCTCGCCGTTGCCAAGCGGCATGGAGCCATGGCAGTCCACGCTCGGGGAATCCCACACCACGTTCAGGTCATCCAGGGCGGCCGGGGCCTCACCCGGGGCCGCGCCGCCCGTGCAGAGGGCGACCAGGGCGAGCGTGGGCAGCGTATGTCTCAGCGCGAGCGGGGTCATCGTCGGCATCCTCCGTGTCCATGGCCAGCCTGGCAGTCGTTTCGCGCGGCGGTTGGCGGCTCCTCGTGCGCAACGCGAGGCGGTCCGAGGAACGCGATGGCCCCTGACGCCGCCATCCGCGTCGGTCGGCGGGAGAGCGCACCGCTCACTCCAGCGCCGGCCCGACGATCCGTTCGCCGCGCTGCTGTCGCGCTTGATCCTCGGGGTCGAAGGTGCCGTAGAACAGAGCGTTCGCGTCCATCCAGGTCACGAGCCGCTCGAGATCCTCGCCCTCGAGACTCACGCCGTAGTGGCTTCCCGTCAGATAGGAAGTGAGGACGCTGCCGCGCGCGCCGAAGAAGAGCGGCATGGCGAGCGGCTCGGAGTTCGCTTCGCGGAAGTCCATGCCGCCCTTCCATTCGGCGAACCGCACCAAAGGCGCCAGGGCGTTGTAGGAGACCGTGTAGCGCCCGTCCGGCTCGCCGGTGAGGCGCACCCCGCCTCCGGCTTCCGCGCCGTTGTGGCACGAGACGCAGGCGCGGTCGAGTACAGGTTGGACGAGTATCGGATAGCTGAGCGGCTTGGCGCCGTCCGGCGCGGGGCGCAAGAGCGAGGGCTCGCGCGAGAGGGCCTTGGGCAAGCGATTCGGGGGAGCCTCCGTGCGCGCCTCGTGGCACCCGGTGCAGGACAGCGTCTGTCCGGGCTGGACGTAGGTGACGCTCCGCATAGTCTGGACGGCCATCCCGCGCTCATCCAGAGCCTGGAAGGCGATGGGGATTCCGGCCGGCACGCGGAAGCTCGCGGAGCCGTCGTCCTCGACCGGCGCCGTCCCAAGCACCTGCTTGCCGGGCGAGGCGCTCGCGAGGCCGACGGTGGGGTTGTTCGCGCCCGGCGTAGACTTGGGCACGAGTTGTACGACGCGGATCGCGCGGATCGGCTCATCGGGCAGGGCCGGATCGGCGACGCGGACGTCCTCGATCGTGACGAGCCCTTCCCCTTCAGCGAGGTCGGCGTGCGAGGAAGCGTAAATGCTCGGGGGGACCGGCCGAGGCTTGATGGGCGTCGGCCAGGCGCTCGCGATGTTGAGGTCTCGGTACAGGAGTTCCCTGTTTCCGAAGCGGTCCACCAGGTAGAGGCCGAACATGTTCGCCGCGCCGGACGACGGCTCGCCAATGAGCGGGTCGTAGCTGTAGGCGGCGAGGAACGTGTCCTCGGAGAGCGGGTAGGGGCTCCGGTAGCAGTGGCCCGGCCAGCGCTCGTTCTCCGGCGTGGTCATCAGAGGGACCTCGCTCAGCGCCGCGCGCCACCACGGCTGCACCACTGTCTCGCTCTCAGGGAACGGCACGTCCGGCGTGAGGCGCTCGATGGGAGCGGGTCCGTCCACGCCCACAGCCGAGTCGAGCAGGATGATCGAACCCGCGGTCATCGCGTGGTGGGCGGCGGCCGTCGCCATGATGCGTCGGCTGCCAGGCGCCTGGCGCGCCTCCCATACGCCGACGGGGTTTAGCGTGTTGTTCCCGTACACGATGGTCGGAGCGCTCCCGTCGGTGCGCACAGACCAGAGCTGCTCGTAGAAGACCGCATGGCGGTCGACGTAGTCCCAGCGCGTGTACGCGATGCGGCCGTCGTCCAGCACGGCGGGATCCCACTCCTGCGTCTCGTGAAAAGAGACGGGCCGCGGATCGGTCCCATCCGCGTTCCCGATGGTAAGGGTGTAGTTCTCGCAGCCGGGCGTGCCGCACCGGTGCCACCCGAGGCGACGTGTGGAGATGAAGACGATCCGGCCATCCGGGAGGAAGCGCGGTGAGAAGTCGTCGAAAGGGCCGTCCGTGAGCTGGCGGAGGTCGGTCCCGTCGGTGTCCATGCCGTAGAGGTGGTAGTAGCGCCCATGCTGCCCGTTGAAGCGGTCCTCCGGCGTGGTGGGCGTCTCCGCGAAGGCGAACATCAGGCGCGCGCCGTCGAAGCTCAGCTCGGGATGCATGGCGCTGCCGAGAGGCAGCTTCCCCGCCGTCAGGTCGCGGCACCGCATGCTCCGCCCCGGCTCGTCGAGCACGAAGACGCCGCCGCCTGGCCGCGCGTACTTCCCGTAGTACTGAGTGAGCTGGTGGCTGAAGGCCGGCGGAACCTGCTTGACGAACGCGAGCGGACCGATCTGATCCGCGTGCCGCCCGAGGAAGAGATCGCGCAGCAGGCCATGCGTCTCGCGCCAGAGCGCTTCGTTCGGCTCACGACGGGCCGCCTCGGCCGCGAAGGACCGCCACCGGTCCGCGTCCTCCAACGAGAGAGCGCCCGCGCTCAACAGCGCGTCGCCGCGTCGCAGCATCCGCGCGACCGCCTCGGCGTACGTCGAGGGGTTGCGTGGCGTCTCGATTCCATCGTGCATCCGCCAATCCCACTCGACTAGCGCCCGTTCCATTGCTGGCCGGAGGGTGGGCATGTTCGGAGGGGGGCCCGGATCGGCGTCCGTCCAGGGAGGGGCCACCGCGAACCGCAGCCGCACCGGCTGGCCGGCGGCGAAGACGGCGAGTCCGGACCATCGCGCCGCGGCGTCCCCTGCACCGGAGGTCGTCGCGATCTCGAGCGCGCCCTCGGCCGGCGGCCGCACGCAATGAAGTCGGAGGAGCCGCGGTCCGCCAGGCGTGAGGTCGGCCTGCAGGCGGGCGTCGCCGAGGCTGAGTTCGGCGGAAACGGCGTTCGGCCCGGTCGACTCGCCCGTGACGTCCACCTGCACCGGACCCTTTAGCCCCGAGAGAGGGATGCGGAGGACCGCCTCCTCGCCGCCATCGAGGGCAACGGTGAAGGCGGGCTGGGCGGTGAGGGCGATCTGGGGGCCCGCGTCCCCGCCGAGGATCTGGAGCCCGCACGAGGGCAGAGAGGCGGCCAGCGGGGCGGCGCCGTCCGTGAACTCGGCCGGGCCGGCGACGGGGCGCCCCGAAGCGAGGATCTCGACCTCGACGAAGCCGCAGGTCTGGAGCGCGACGTACGAGGTCAGCACGGACAGCCTGAGCCACCGCGTCTCCACGCCGCCGAGCGAGACCTCGACCCGCGCCGCGCTCTCGTCCGGCATCTCGACCTCGGCGATCCGCGTCCACGCTTCACCGTCGTCTGAGGTCTCCACGGCGACGTGGCGCGCGTGGTACATGCTCCCCTCCCAGAAGGCCTGGTGCAGCACCACGGTCTCCACGCGTTCGGGGCCCTCGAACTCGAATGTGAGAGCGCATGGGAGCGGAGAGTCATCGCGCGAGAACCACCCGCCGGGGCCCTTTGCGATGACGCCGTCCACGGCTCCCGCGGCCGAGTACTCAGGGCTGAACTCGGTGTCCGCCGTGACCTTCGCGCCGAACTCGGGGCCCGCGATGTTCACCAGGGGGCCCTCGGCAAGGGCTGGCGGCGCCAGGACGACGAGACAGGCGATCCGGAGGCTTGCTCCACCCAGTTGACGCACAGACGTCTCCCTCCGTCGGCAGTCCACGCGAACGCGGCGGGCCGACCATGGAGACGGGGCTTCGACGCTGGGACGCCGGGTCCTCCGCAACGGGCGTTACTTGATGGATCCCGCAGTCAGGCCCTTGACGAAGTACCGCTGCATCGCCAGGTAGAGGAGGGTCACGGGGGCCGAGAGGACGACGACGCCGGCGAAGATGATGCTCCAGTCTTTCACGTACTTGTCGGACATGTAGCGGAACAGCTCCACGAACGCGAGTTGGGCGCGGTCGGGGCCCATGATGACGAAGGCCTGGACGAAGTCGTTCCAGATCCATAGCCCCCAGAAGATCACGATCGACGCCGTGCAGGGCCGGAGGAGCGGGAAGATGACCCGCCAGAAGGTCCGGATCGGTCCGCAGCCGTCGATCGCGGCGGCCTCCTCGAGTTCGCGAGGGATCGTGCTGAGGAAGCGGCTGTAGATGAAGACGCACATCGGAAGGCCCCAGGACACATAGTGCAGCCAGAGCGCGAGGTACGTGAACTCGATCCGCAGGAGCCGGAACTCCTGGAGCAGCGGCACCAGGACCACCTGGAACGGGATGGTGAGGCCGGCGAGGAAGAGGAGTTCCAGCGTGCGGCCCGCCGCCATGCGCCTTCGAACGATCGAGTACGCCGCCGTTGGGGCCGTGCCGATGAGCCCAACGATGACGGCGACGGTCATCAGGAAGCTGTTCCGCATGGGGACGAGCAGATTCACGCCCGAGAACAGCTCCGAGTAGCTCGCGACGGAGGGGGAGACCGGGAGCGCGAGGGGATCCATGGTGATCTGCTGCGAGGTCTTGAACGAGTTGAGGAGGGCGACTCCGCACGGCGATACGAACGCGAGGCCGGCGATGAGCAGCGCGATCTCGAGGAGGGGGAGCTGGCGCCGGCTCATAGCTCCACATCCCGCCGGCGCAGAAGCGCGACCTGGATCGCGGAGACGACCAGCACCGCCGCGAAGACCACGAGGGAGAGAGCCGCCGAATAGCCCTGCCGGTTGTTGAGGATGCCCTGCCAATAGACGTAGTAGCCGACGGTCATCGTGCGGTAGCCCGGCCCGCCCTGGGTGGTCACGAGGATCTGGCCGAAGAGGTTCAAGCCGTAGATGGTGGCGAGCACCGAGTTCACCGTGAGGGCCGGCTTCAGGAGGGGGAACTGCACCGCGCGGAAGAGGGCGAAGGATCCCGCTCCATCTAGAACCCCGGCCGGAAATGGCTGGCGAGGGGAAGTTGGGAGATTTCCGAATC
>CAZCER010000246.1:0-7468 GCA_964497385.1 uncultured Armatimonadia bacterium
GTCGCGTCCAGAGCCGCCGCGCGCGCGACGCGCTGGGCGATGGTCTGCACGACCTCCGCGCTCTCGTCGATCGCGAGCACGTCGACGCCGTGGTCCACCAAGCTGTAGGCCACGGCGCGGCCGAACCGTCCGAGTCCGATGACCGCGATCTGTCGCATGGAGTGGGCCTCCGTAACGCCGCGCTACCCGACCGACACATCGGCCTCGGGATAGCGCACGCGCCCCTCGCGCCCGAGGGTGCCCAGGCTGAGGAGCAAGGTCAACGGGCCGACGCGGCCCGCGTACATCGTCACCGCCAGCGCGAGCTTGCCGGCCGTGGAAAGGTGTGGAGTCACGCCTGTCGAGAGTCCGACTGTGGCCAACGCCGAGACCGACTCGAAAAGCGCGTCCCGAATGCTCAGGTTGTCGCTCGCGAGCAAGGCCATGGTACAGGAACTCGCGAGCATCAGGAACAGCGCGCCGACCGCGAGCGCCCGGAAGACGACCATCTGCGGAATGGTGCGCTCGCGCCACTCCACCGAGTGCCGATGGGTCGCCATCGCGTAGACGGCGGCGAAGATGACCGCCACGCTGGTTGTCTTCATGCCGCCTCCCGTTGAGCCGGGGCAGGCGCCGATGAACATGAGGACGATGATCACGAAGAGCGAGGAGTCGCGCATCGCCGCGATGTCCACGGAGTTGAAACCCGCCGTGCGCGCCGAGACCGACTGGAAGTAGGCCTGGCGAGCGGCCCAGCGCAGGTCGCCGGGGCCGAACGCCTCGCCCGAGAGACCCTCGCAAGCGAGGATGAGAAGCGTCCCCGCGACGAGCAGGATCACGGTCATCGTGAGGGCGATGCGCGTGTGCAGATGGATGTGCTCGCGCCCTCGCAGGCGGAAGGACGCCAACCACGGGATCAGGCTGCACCGGACGCGCAGCAGCGTCCTTTTCCCCTCGCAACTGCCGAGGAGCGCGCTCTCGATCCGGAAGCGCAGAGTCTCGATGTTCCGGAGCCGCGACGCCCGGAGGTAGCTAAGGAGGTTCACGTGGACCTGAAAGCCGAGTCCCCCGAGGATGATCAGAAGGGCCACGGTGTAGAGCACCCCGGGCGAGTGGGCGTGGCCCATGAGGCTGTCTGAGTTCAGCGAGAAGCCCGCGTTGCAGAACGCGGAGACCGAGTGGAACACCGCGTGGCCGGCGGCGCGGCCCAACGGGAGGCCGTCCACAAGGAAGAACCAGAAGAGCGCCGCGGCTCCCACGGCCTCGACCCCAAGGGTCAGCGTCCCGATCGCCCGGACGACGTCGCGCAACCTCTGCCGCATGTTCACATCGAGCGTCGTGTGCATGAGTTCATGCCGCCGCATCCCGAGCCGCCGGTGCAGAAGCATCGCGGAGAGGGCCGAGAAGAACATGACGCCCAGCCCTCCGGCCTGGATGAGCCCGAGGATCGCGCCCTGCCCCAAGGGCGACCAGTCGGTCGGGGTGTCCTTCGTGATCAGGCCTGTCACGCAGACCGCCGAGGTGGAGGTGAACAGGCAGTCGACGGGCGAGACCCTGCCTTGCCCCCAGCAGACAGGCAGAGAAAGAACGACCGCGCCCACCACGATCAGCGCCGCGAAGGCCCCCGCGAGCGTGCGCGCCGGCGTCGGACGCAAACCTCCGCGCAGCCGCTCCGCAAGCGTGGGAGCGACGCGGCGCAATTCCTCATCGCGCGGGTCCAACCTCGGTCGGATGCGCTCGTCCCTGGTCTTCATTGCGCCGACTATACACTCCCCGCGCGGCCTTGGGGAGTGCCCGTCACCGGCGGATTCCGGTCTGCGGGAAAGGGAGCCGAATCGCCGGCCCGTTCGTCCGTGGAATCGGAGGCGGGCGACGGCGCGGTTGTGCGCGGAGGTGATCCGGCATGTTCGATCGCGGACGGTATGGACGCCGCAGTGACGGTGAGGGCTGGCTCTGGGGGATACTCGGAACCGCCCTGCTCACCCTGGTTCTCGACGGACTCATCGACGGTCCGATCGGCGAGGTGAACATCGCCTCGCTCGTCGTGGGCGCTCTCGTCATCGGAGCCATCATCTGGGGCTTCGGGCGCGCGTTCGCGCGATAGCCGACGCGCGCCGAAAAACGAGGCGCTCGCATGGGCGTTCGGGCGGAGCGCCATGCGTTCGGGTCAGTCGGTGGTTGGTCGGGGAGAGAGGATTTGAACCTCCGACCTCACGGACCCGAACCGTGCGCTCTACCAGGCTGAGCCACTCCCCGACCGGGCTCACTGGAGACCGCAATCGTAGCGCGCGAAGCCCCGAGCGTCAAGCGCCGCGACGAAGCGGCGAGCCTTGACAGCGGCGGCGCGGCGAGGCTATTCTTCGACCCTAAGCCGAAGTGGCGGAAATGGCAGACGCGCTGGATTCAGGTTCCAGTGGGGGCAACCCCGTGGAGGTTCAAGTCCTCTCTTCGGCACCAGCGACACCTCACAGGACGCCCCCGTGGCGTCCTGTTCGCGTACCGGGGGGGTCAGGTCTGGCGGACGACGGGCGGCTCCTCGGTCTCCACCCCGTCGAGGCGCCGTGACCGCGCTGTCTCCACGTCGCGGCCCTTCTCGAGAGCGTCCACCAGGCGGTCGAGCCGACGCTCGAGCCCGTCGATTCGCGTGTTGAGAGCGCGAATGTCCTCGGCCGCTCCCAAGCTGAACAGGGCCTCCTCGCCGGTTAGGGCGCGGGCCGCGAGCTTCTCGCGCTCCTTGGCCCGCAGCTTCATGGCCTCGACGATCTTGTCGGACAGGATCGCCACGAGAGCGATGATCGTGCCGCCCCCGAAGATCCAGAAGATCGGGTTCACAAGCAACTGCGTCATGGCGTGATCCACTCCAACCCGGAGCCCGCCCTACTGAGCGACCGTCCGGGAGTCCTCGGTGCGGACGGTTGGCTGCACCGGATCCAGCCTGCGCGCCTGCGGCTCCGTAGGCGCGGGTCCCGCGGCGAGGCCCTCCACAAGGGTGACGAGGCGTCCGAGCTGGCTCTCGATTCCATCCACACGCCGGTGCAGCGCGCGGAGATCCTCCTGGGCCCCGAGCCCGAAGAGAGCTTGTTCGCCGGCCATCGTCTGTTGACGCAGCGACTCGCGCTCCTGCATGCGCATCTTCATCACTTGCGTGACGCGGGCTGACACAATCGCGACGATGGCGACCGCGCAACCGCCTCCGAAGATGAGGAACAGCGGATTGGTCAGCAATGCCGTCAAGCGCGTCTCGTCCTTCCGTTGCCCGGTCTGGGCGGCCGCCGCATTCTCGCGCTTCGCGCCGCGGCTCGTCCAGTCTCAGGCGCGCACGGCGCTCACAGCTCCGCGAGCACGCTCCGCTCCGGTTCGGCGCGTTCGGCGTCCACGGCCTCCAGTCGGCGCGGGGCCGGATCCGCCGGGACGGCCTCGGACTCGAGCGCCCGGAGAACGCGGTCGACCTTGGCCTCAAGCCGGTCCACCCGCTCCGTAAGATCATGGCCGTCCGGAACCGCCCCCAAGCCGTAGAACGCGTCGCCCTGTTCGGCCCTCAGGCGCGCGAGTTCCAGATCGTGTCGGTTGCGCATCTTCAGAAAGCCCAACGCGAAGCCGCCGACGATGAGCGACAAGGGGATGAGCACCCCCATGAACCCCAGAATGAGTTCTTCCTCCATGCACGCCGACTCCCTCCGCTAACCCCTCAAACGCACAGGCGCATTCCTCAATCCTCGGAAAGGCCCCTCCCACGGGCTGCGGCGGCGCACCGATGCGGGAGGGATCGCGGCGCGAGCCGCGCACATGCTTCTACCGGAATCATAGAGACACGAGGAGTGGTCCTGGTGGAGCCCGAGAAGCCCGACATGTCGCTCGCCGACTTCGATCCCGTCCCGACTCTGGTGACCGAGGAGCATCGGCCGACCCGGCCGCCCCTGCCTGCCGTTGACGCGCACAACCACGCTTGGGGGCCGCCGGCGGCCGAGTACGTGGCCGTCATGGATCGCGTCCGGGTGGAGCGCACGGTGATCCTGGACGGGGCGCCCGGCGCCGAGTTCACGAAGCTCCGCGACGCGTGGGCCGGGGATCTCCGCGACAGGTTCTACCTGTTCACGAACATAGCCTGGAAGCGGGTGAACGAGCCGGACTTCGCGCGTTTCATGCCGGACCTGATCGAGGAGGCCGCCCGGCTTGGCGCGGACGGGCTGAAGGTCCCGAAGGGTCTCGGACTGGGCGTCCGGGACGCGGAGGGCCGCCTCTACCCGGTCGACCACGAGCGTTTCGACCCGATCTGGGAGCGATGCGGCGAACTCGGGCTGCCGGTCACGATCCACACGGCGGATCCCGTCGCCTTCTTTCAGCCTCTCGACGGCCGAAACGAGCGCTGGGACGAACTCCACGCCCACCCCCACTGGCACTTCCACGGGGGCGATTACCCCGCGTTTGGCGATCTCATCGCCCAGCTCGGCCGCCTGATCCGGAACCACCCCGAAACCATCTTCATTGGGGCGCACGTCGGGGCCTACGCCGAGAACGTGCCCTACGTGGCGTCCGAGTTGGCGGCGTGCCCGAACTACTACGTCGACCTCTCGGAGCGCATTCCCGAACTCGGGCGACAGCCCTACACAGCCCGGAGCTTCCTCATCGAGCACGCCGATCGCGTTCTGTGGGGAACCGATCGCACCCCGCGGGAGTTGCACGTCTACGAGACCTGGCGGCGGCTCTTGGAGACCCGGGACGAGTACTTCGCCTACTCCCCGGACCACCCGCCCCGCCAGGGCCGGTGGCGCGTGTACGGCCTTGGGCTGCCTGAGGAGGCGCTGGAGCGGATCTACCGTGTGAACGCCGCGAATCTCTTCGGTGAACCCGGACGACTATCGGAATCCTGACGCCGGTCCGGATGTTTGGGATGGCGCGGCCGGTGGTATAATCCTTACTGTATGGTCAGGCTTGCGTGGAAGGGGTGCTTCGGATGCGTTTGCATGCTTTCCTGTGGTTTATGCCGGCCGTTTCGCTGTTGGTGGGCCTCGGTGCGGGCGTGCTCATCGGACCCGTCCTGCCCGGCTCCGTGGATTCCACCGGGGTTGCGCGCGCCCAAGCGGCGGGCGGCATGGGAATCGTCGTGGCGCCCGAGGCGCGCGGCGCTCAGCCCGAACCCCTGACCGTGGCCGCGGGGACAGCCTCGCCGGCGGCGCCGGTTGAGGCGACTCCCGAACTCCGCCAGCAAGCCACCTACGTCCTGATGCAGCATCGGGCGCAACAGGCGGCGCCGCTGGTTGGCGGTCTCCAGTCGAACCCCGATGTGCTGCTGCGGCTGATGAGCATGGTCCGGGACGACCCCTCGCTTCGGCGCGAGGCTCTGGAGCGCATGCAGACGGGCGGCGGGATGATGGGCGTCGCCTCGGGGGCCATCACCGAGGAGATGCTTGACGGCGCGTTGCGGGTGTTTCTCGCGAACCCGGAGCGCCTTCAGGGCGTGCTCGGAGCGATCAGCGCCAATCCGCAGCTCATGCAGAACATGCTCGGAGGCATGGGCCTGGAGGGCGTCACCTCCAGCGAGATCAACACGGTCATGGGCGCGCTGCAGCAGAATCCGAACATGCTCGGCGGCTTGGTGCAGGGCGACCCGCGCACGATCGACTACCTGGCCGACCGGGTGGTCGGGGTCGGGCAGTCGGGCGCGCAGGGCATGGACCCGAACCAGCTTGCGCAGTTGGCGGAGCAGGGGATGCGTCGCCAGCAGCAAGCGCAGTCCGGCGAGGGCTACGCGAACCCGTACGGCGGGGCCGCGCAGGGCGGCGGCTATGGGGTGGACCCCTCGATCCCGACCGGGCGGGCCGGCGGGTACGGCGCGCCAGCGTACGGCCAGGCCGCCGCTCAGCCAGGGTACGGCGTTCCGCAGGGCTACGCCGGACAGCCCGTTCAGGGCTATGGCATGCCGGCCCAGGGCGCGATGCCGGGCGGCCAGGGCGGCGCGGACCTCATGGCCGAGATCGGCGGAATGGGCGGCATGGGTGACATGGCCGGCCTTCAGAACATGATGAACATGGCCGGCATGGGCGGCGCGGGAGGCATGTCGGGCCTGGAGGCCATGGGCGGCGGCTCCGCGTTCGGCAGCGAGATGCTTGGCGCCGGAGCCACGCTCTCGATGCTCGCGGACGTGCTCGGCATGTTTGGCGGCGGGGCGCGCGGCGCGGATCTTCAGGCGGCCCTTCGCGCCGGCGACGTCTCCGGCATCCTGAGCATGACCGACGGCATTTACGGCCCGAACGGGTCGCTCTCTCAGGCCTGGGGCCAAGAGATCAACTCGTACACCGACCTCCTGAACGCGATGGTGGAGTTCGACTACTAGCCCCGAAGGGGGCTCGCGCGCCGTCGCGGAACACCCTACAATACGCGAACCACACGACAGGGCGGGCGCCGACCCGCCCTGTCGTTAGTACGGCCTATAGGGAGGCGCTACCCTCGAACAGCGAGCCGAACGGTTTCCCCGAACCGGTGACCGAGGAATCCGCTCCGACGCGGCCCGCCTGGCGCGCGTGGGCCGTCGCGGTCGCGAAGTGGGCGATCATCGCCGCCCTGGTCGCGTTCCTCGGAGCCTCGCTCCGTGACTCCTATTGCAAGTTCCGCAGCGGATCCGCGAGCCTCTCGGTGGACTGGCCGCTGCTGGCGCTCTCCCTCGTGGGGCAGACCCTTGGGTACTACGCGTGCGGACTCGCCTGGCATCGCGGCCTGATCGCGGTCGGCGGACGCGTGCCGTGGTGGCGGTCTGTGCGCCTCTGGGCTGCGGCCAACCTCACGAAGTACATTCCGGTGCCCGGCGGCAAACTGGTGATCCCCGTCGCGCGCGCGACGGCCTTCAGCGCGGTCGGGTGCCCCGCCGCCGTAACCATCTGCGGCTTCGTCGTCGAGTCCCTCGGGATGCTGGCGGTGGGGTTCGTCCTCTTCGCGCTGACGCTGCCGATGCAGATGTCGGCGTTTCTCGATCCGGGCGTTCTGGCGGACTACCCCTGGGCGCGCTACTGCCCCTATGCCTGTCTGATCGCGGTTCCGCTCCTGGCGCTCATGCATCCGCGCGTGCTCGAGTTCGCGACCCGCATGGGCCTCAAGGCAATGGGCCGCAAGCCACGCGAGTTCGCGCTCTCGGGGCCGGAGATCGCGCGGACGCTCCTCTGGTGGGTCCTCGCCTGGGCGGTGTTCGGGTGGAGCTTCTATCTGCTGGTCGAGTCCGTCACGCCGGAAACGCTCGGCCTGCGCGCCCTGCCTCTCCTGGCCACGACGTACGCGTTCACGTGGGTCGTCGCGATGATCAGCTTCGTTACTCCGGCGGGGTTAGGCGTCCGCGAGGGGCTGCTCATCGTGCTTCTCACGCCCCAGCTCGTTTCGGCGGTGGGCGGGGACGCCGCCCCCGCGATCGCGGCGGCGCTCAGCGGGTTGTCGCGGGTTTGGACGGCGGCCGCCGCCGGGCTCTTGTCCAACCTGTCGCAGTTCGCCGGCGTCGTGATGA
>CAZCER010000247.1:0-7459 GCA_964497385.1 uncultured Armatimonadia bacterium
GAGCCAGGCATGTCGGGGAGGTACTCCGCGAGCCATGCGAGGCGCTCGGCCTGGTCGTCGAGGCGGATGGTCTGAAGACGGAGCGACGCGCGGGCGAGCGGACCGCGCAGTACGGCGAGGTCGGAGCCGAGTTGCTCCACGATGTCGTCGATCACGCGCTGGTTCGCGGTGGCGGTGGTGGCGAGGATGGGGGTGCGGGGCGGAAGGGCCCGGACGATGCGGACGATGCGGCGGTAGTCGGGGCGGAAGTCGTGGCCCCAGTCGGAGATGCAGTGGGCCTCATCGACGACGAAGAGTCCCACGCCTTTCCGGAAGAGGGGGAGAACGTCGGTAACGAATCGGGCGTTCGCGAGGCGCTCCGGCGCGACGAGCAGCACGTCGCAGCGGTCGCGGCGCACGGCGGAGACGGCCGAGTCCCACTCGTCCGCGTTCGCGCTGTTGATGGTGGCGGCGCGGACGCCGATCCTGCGGGCCATCTCGAGTTGGTTTCGCATCAGGGACAGGAGCGGGCTGATGAGCAACGTGGGTCCGGCCCCGGCGTCGCGCAGAAGCCTCGTGGCGAGGAAGTACACGATGCTCTTGCCCCAGCCGGTGCGCTGAACGACAAGCGCCTTGCCGCGGCGCTCGGCGACTTGGAGGATGGCCTCAAGCTGCCCGTCGCGGAAGCCCGCGTTCTCCCCGAGCATGCCGCGCAGGATGGCACGGGCTTGGCTCTCCATGGCAGTCGCAGCCATCAACCGGCTCCTTCGAACCGCCGTTGCCTCTTGCCCCTCGTGCAGTATGCGCCGGAGGGGAGGCTATCCCTTCCACGCCACGAGCGCGACGCCGACGGTGACCACGGCGGCGCAAGCAATGCGGAGGCTCGCTTGGGACTCCTTGAGCACCGCCGCGCCGAGGATCGCTCCTATCACGACAGAGGCGGAGCGCATCGGGGTTACGTAGGCCGTGGGGGCGAGCCGCAGCGCGAAGAGGAAGAGGCAGTAGCTGGTGAGGTCGAGCACCCCCGCCACCGCGATGAGGCGCGCGTCGCGCCGAAGAACCGCGAGGGTCTCGCGCGCGCCCTGGCGTTTGAGCACATAGGGCGCTTGGATCACGAGAGAGAGCGTGACCGCGAGCCAGAGGAAGTAGAAGGGATGGGCCTGCTTCACGGCCACGGCGTCGTTCACGCTGTAGATCGAGATCGTGAGCCCCACAAGAAGCGCCCAGAAGACGGGCTTCGCCTTGGAGCCGCCGCCGCGCCCGTTGCCCTGGAAGAGGGAGATGACGACGATCGCCCCGAGCACGAGCGCCACGCCGACGGTCCCCAGAACGGAGATCCGCTCGTGGAGCAGAACGACCCCGCCCACCACGGCGAGCGCCGGGCCGCTTCCACGCGTGATGGGGTAGACGAGAGAGAAGTCGCCGGCCTCGTACGACGCCGACATGAAGATGAAGAACAGCGCGTAGGCGATGCCGCTGACGGTCGCGCGGAGATAGACCTCGGGGTCAATCGGCTGGGCCCGCGCGCCGTAGCCGAGGGCGAGCGCGGTCAGCAGGATGACGCCCACGCCCGTTTTCCAGAACGCGAAGGCGACCTTGTCGTTGGCGTTCTTGTAGATGAGGTTCCAG
This sequence comes from uncultured Armatimonadia bacterium, assembly GCA_964497385.1. GTDB lineage: Bacteria > Armatimonadota > Zipacnadia > UBA1398 > UBA1398 > CAZCER01. The sequence goes on from CAZCER010000247.1 coordinate 1,609, forward strand.
AAGGCGTGAACGCCGGCCGAGCCGAGCACGAACGCGATCGCGCTAAGGGACAACGAGGGTCTCCGGTCCGCGGAGGGCCGTCGGGCCTCCACAGGGCGTTGCGCCTGAACAAGAAGGCCACCCCCGCCGAGGGCTTCGGCGGGGGTGGCTCATGTCACAGAGAATACCGTACGCTCGGCCGGCGTCCACCTAAGGGGCGTTGGCCGCTGGCGCGGCCGCTTCCGGCGGCGCGGGGCGGCCGGGCCGACCGGTCGTGATCTCCCAGATCTTGTTCAGCCCGCCGAACAGCTCATTGGGACCGACGACCGCGACGTTCTCGTTCGGAGTGTAGGTGAACTCCGAGTCCTCCACGGGGAAGTCGGTCTGGAGGTAGTCGTAGAAGAGGTCGGTGCGGACGAAGCGGCCCGTCATGTAGCGGCGGATGCGGCCCACCCGATCGAGCATGAGATCGGTGAAGTCGGCGGGCAATTCCACCTCGGGCTCGGGATCGAGGAACGGATCGGCCGCGGGCGGGAGCACGCGGAGCACGCGTTCGGCGGCGATCAGGGTGTTGTCCGCCCGGACCCACCAGTGCTGCTCGAGGCCGTTCGTGACCAGGAAGACGAGGTGGTGGCACTCGACGATCTCGTCGCCGTCGCGCGTCTTGCAGAGCACGGGCTCCGTCCCGCCGGCGGCCTCGGCGCCCTCGGCGGGTCGTCCGATGTTGATGGAGCCCGGCACGATGCGCTTTCGGATGTCGCGGCCGTCCATGAGCTGAGCGACGGTGATGGGTATGTCCGGCAGGCCCTCGGTCGGCCAGGGGTCGCCTTCCTTGAGGCGGTAGAGGGTGGCCGCGTCCTGGGCGGCCATGTTCTCGGTGTCCTCCTGCCCCGATCCCAGAGGCGACTGCATGGCGAGCAGGGAGTAGTACTCGCTCCAGCAGGTCGTTCCATCGCACTTGATCATCGAGTAGCGGAGCGGCTCATCCTCCATCAGCCCACCGGCGGGCGGCTTCTCGCCCAGCATTCGTTGCTCGTCGGAGAGGCCGAAGTCGGCAAGTTCCTGCGGGAAAATGGTCTGCGTCCAGAGGCGGTTGGGCCTCTTGCGCATCTCCTCCCACAGGACGAGCTGCTGGGTCACCCGCCACTCGCCGTAGAAGAGGTCAACCTGGCGCATGCGCGCGTAGAACGACTGAAGCCCCTCGTACCGGTCGCGCACGTCCTCGAGAATCTGGACGGCGCGGGGGTCGTCTTGCAGCGGGGCCGCGTCGCCCTCGGGCTGCGCCAGAGCCGCCCGGACGGCGAGAAGACAGAGGGTCAGGAGCAGAGCGCGTCGCATGGGAGCGGAGTCCCCTCTCTTACGTCAGTCCCCCGTAGGGGGCTCTAGGTCGAGCACGGTGATCTCGGGCCGGCTGCCGAAGCGCGCGGGCGCGAGGACCGTGCCGATGCCGCGGTTCACGTACAGATAGGACGAAGGCCCGAGCCGGAAGAGCCCCCGCACGTACTCGGGGTAGGCGCGCGTCTCGGTCCAGGGGGCACCTACGACGGGAAGGACGACTTGTCCTCCGTGCGTGTGTCCGGCGAGCACGAGGTGGTAGCCCGCGCCGCCCGTTGGGAGGTCGTAGACCACGGCGGGGTCGTGGGCGAGCAGGATGCGAGGGAGCGCCTCCGGCATGGAGGAGGGGTCCGGCACGACGGTGTAGACCCCGCGGACGAACACCACGCCGGCGAGTGCGAGGGTCCCTCCCGGGGTCCGGTGCTCGAGCCACTCGTCCTCCAGCAGTCGTATTCCCGCTTCCTCAAAGGCGGAGCGGAGCCGATCGCGCGGGAACTTGAGGTCGTGGTTGCCGATCACCGCGAAGCGACCGTGCGGGGCCTGGACTCGAGACAGGAGCCGGATGCCCTCCAACGCCGCGGGCAGGCCCCCGAGGGATCGGCTCGCCACATCGCCGGTGAAAAGGAAGAGGTCCGGGCTCTGCTCCGCTGCGAGGTCGACGGCGCGTTCGACGAAGCCGGAGCCGGCATGGACATGGCGCCACGCGTTGGTGCAGAGATGCGTGTCGGAGAGTTGGACCACGCGGAGTGGGGCTGAGAGCCCGGGAAGGGGTAGGCGCAGGCGCTCGACGAGGATCCGCCGAGTGGACCAGAGCCACGCGGGCGGCGCGAGGACCACCCCCGCGCCGAGCGCGGCGAGTCTTCTCAGAAACCACCGGCGCGAGCCGACAGGGCTAGCCGTCCTGGCGGGCCCAGTCGAAGGGGATGTCGTTGTCGTGGGGGTCGACTCGGTACTCATCGGGATCCCCCGCGTCGTAGGGGTGCGTCACGGTGTTGACGATCATGGCCTCGGTCTCGGAGATGCACTGGAAACCATGGAGCACGCCGGGCGGGATCTTCACCGCGAGAAGCCGGTGCTCTCCCATGCACCAATCGTTCACCTCCCCGCGCGTCGGCGAGTCCTCGCGGTCGTCGTAGAGCGCGAGCCGCATCATCCCGCGTACGCAACAGAAGAAGTCGGTCTGCTTCCGATGGAGGTGCCAGGCCTTCACGACGCCGGGATAGGCCGTAGTGACGTAGACCTGTCCGAAACCCTCGTAGTACTCCGTCTCATCGGAGCGGAGGATCTCGAAGAGCCTTCCGCGCGGATCGGGATGCACGTCAAGACGCTTCACTGCGACGCCATCGATCATCGGGTTCCTCCGGACTAGTCCATCTCCGCAGCGCGTGGGCGTTGCGCGGACGGTTCCGCGGAGCCCTTTCGGCCGGAGGCTCACGGCGTCCTCCCGAGTCCGCTGTGGTACAATGGCCGCCCGCCCTGCTGGGCGGTTCGGACGGGAGATGACGCGCAGTGCCAACCATCACGATCATCGGAGCGGGCCTCGCGGGCTGCGAGGCGGCCTGGCAGCTCGCGCGACGGGGCGTCGCTGTGCGTCTTCTGGAGATGCGGCCCGAGGTGATGACGCCGGCCCACTCCACGGGCGGACTCGCGGAACTCGTCTGCTCCAACTCTCTCAAAGCGGCCTCGACGGAGCGCGCTCCGGGCCTTCTCAAGGAGGAACTCAAGCTCCTCGGATCGCTCCTCATGGACTGCGCGCTCGCGACGGCGGTTCCGGCGGGCGGTGCGCTCGCCGTGGACCGTGCGGAGTTCTCGCGGGAGGTAGAGACCAGGCTGCTTGCGCTCGGCAATGTCGAGCTTGTCCGTCACGAGGCCGCCGAGCTGCCCGAGGACCTCTGCATCCTCGCGACCGGCCCGATGACGTCCGCGCCGATCGTGGACGCCCTGCGCCGTCTGGCGCCGTTCGGGACCCTTCGGTTCTTCGACGCGGTGTCTCCGATCGTGAGCGCGGACTCCATCGATCGGGAGATCGCGTTCGAGGCCTCGCGGTACGACAAGGGCGACGCCGGGTACCTGAACTGCCCGTTCACGGAGGAGGAGTACGCGGCGTTCTATGACGCGCTCGTGACGGCGGAGGTGGCGGGCTCGCGTGAGATTCCCGAGAAGATGCTGTTCGAGGGATGCCAGCCGATCGAAGAGATCGCGCGCAAGGGCCGCGACGCGATCCGCTACGGCGCGATGAAGCCCGTGGGCCTCATGGATCCGCGCACCGGACGTCGTCCGCACGCGGTGTGCCAGCTTCGGCAGGAGAACCGCGAGGCGACGATGTACAACCTCGTCGGCTTCCAGACAGGCCTCCGTTGGCCGGAGCAGGAGCGCGTGTTCCGCATGATCCCCGGCCTTGGGCATGCGGAGTTCCTGCGGCTCGGAGTGATGCACGCGAACATCTTCGTGGACGCCCCCCGGCTTCTGGACCCCTTCATGAGGCTGCGCGAACGACCGAATCTGATGATCGCGGGGCAGCTCTCGGGCGTGGAGGGTTACGTCGAGTCCACCCTCTCCGGTCTCTACTGCGGGCTGAACGCGGCGCGCCTGCTCCACGGCGAGGAGCCCCTCGAACTCCCGTCAGCGACGGTCTCGGGGAGCCTGCTGCGTTACCTCGCGACAGCCGACTCCCCGGACTTCCAGCCGATGAACGCCAACTTCGGCCTCCTGCCTCCGATCGAGTCTCCGCCCCGGAACAAGAAAGACCGCCGCGGGGTTATGGTGGAGAGAGCTTTGGAGGAGATGAGGCGTTTCGCCGAACGCTATGGAGTCGACCGGCAGCCTGCTTGAGCGCTACGAAACGCATCTCGCCCGTGTGCGGCGCTTGTCTCCGCGCACGGTGCGGGCCTACGTGACCGACAGCCGCGCGTTCCTCGAGCACCTCTCCGCCGACGGCGGCGCACCCGATCTCGCGGCGGTGAGCATCCGCGACGTGCGCGGCTGGGCGGCGCGTCTTCGACGAGAAGGGGCTTCATCGCGGACGCTCCAGCGGAAGCTGGCCTCGCTCCGCTCATTCCTGGACTACCTCATGGCCGCGGGAGCGGTCTCTTCGAATCCAGCGGCCGTGGTGAGTGGATCGAAGCTCGAGAAGCGCCTTCCGAAGTTCGTGCGCGAGCACGACATGCCGGAGCTTCTGGAGGCCCCGGACGCGAGCACGCCGGAGGGCCTCCGCGACCGGGCCCTTCTGGAGACGCTCTACGCGACCGGATTGCGGGTCTCGGAACTCGCCTCACTCAGCGTGGCGCAGGCAACCGGGGCGAACCGGCTGCGTGTCATTGGCAAGGGAAACAAGGAACGCATCGTCTTCCTTGGGGAGCCCGCGCGCGCGGCGGTGGCGAGGTATCTCCGAGAGGCTCGCCCGGCGCTGGCGGCGAAACCTGATTCGGACGAGGAGGCGTTGTGGCTGAACGCGCGCGGAGGCAGGCTCGGCGACCGCTCGATCCGCCGCATTGTGCACGCGGCGGCCGTGGGGTCGGCGGCGGGTCCGGGCGTGAGCCCGCACACGCTGCGCCACTCGTTCGCGACGCACATGCTCGCCCGGGGCGCGGACCTGCGAACCATCCAGGAACTCCTGGGCCACTCGCGCCTCGCGACCACGGAGATCTACACCCATGTGACGCCGGAGCGTCTGCGTGAGGTCTACGACCGCGCGCACCCGCTCGCGGAACGATCGGAGAGCTAGATGGCGACAGCCGCGATGCACGGAACCACGATCCTCGGGGTGCTCCGAAACGGCGTCCTCGCGATCGGCGGCGACGGCCAGGTGACCCTCGGTGACACGGTCCTCAAGGCGACGGCGCAGAAGGTCCGCCCCCTCTACAAGGGCCGAGTGCTCGCCGGGTTCGCCGGCTCCGTCGCGGACTCGCTGACGCTGCTCGAGCGGTGTGAGGCGAAGCTTGAGGAGTTCAACGGGAACCTGACCCGGTCGGTGCACAACCTCGCCCGGGACTGGCGCACCGATCGCGTGCTGCGGCGTCTCGAGGCGATGCTCCTGATCGGGGACACCGAGCAGATCCTGCTCGTGTCGGGCAACGGCGAAGTGATTCGCCCGGAGGAGGACATGATCGGGATCGGCTCGGGCGGCGCCTACGCCTTGGCGGCGGCGCGCGCGCTCAGCAAGCACTCGAGCCTCGACGCTCGCGCCCTGGTGGAGGAGTCGCTGAAGATCGCGGCGGGCCTGTGCATCTACAGCAACGAGGCCCTGCACATCGAAGTCCTGGAGTCGTGACCATGCAGACAGTGTCCATCGCACCGACGACCCCGAGCGAGGCGGCCGCGGAACTCACACCGGCGCAGATCGTCGCGGCGCTCGACCGCTACATCGTGGGCCAGGGGGACGCCAAGCGCGCCGTCGCCGTGGCGCTTCGGAACCGCTTCCGGCGCCGCCGGGTTCCTGAGCCTCTGCGCGATGAGATCGTGCCGAAGAACATCCTGATGGTTGGCCCGACGGGAGTCGGGAAGACGGAGATCGCCCGACGCCTCGCCTCGCTCGCGG
>CAZCER010000248.1:0-3036 GCA_964497385.1 uncultured Armatimonadia bacterium
GAGCGCGCGGAGTGGTTCAAGGAGAACTACGGCGTGGCCGGGGACGAGGCGGACTTCGCCGGGCTCTCATCGGAGGAGCGGCGCGTCTCGGCGGCGATGACGAAGGACATGACGGAACTCGCCCGCGAGTTGAAGCTGTCGGTTAGCTTCTTCCAGGCGGAGTTTCAGGATCAGGCGGACGGGGCGAACATCGACCAGGTGCTGCTGACCGGGGGCAGCGCCATGATGCGGGGCATGGACGCGTTCCTGACGCGCTCGCTCGGAGTCGAGGCCACGGTGGTTCCCTACTTCAACTCGTTGGCGATCGACACGCATCGGTTCGACCCTGAGTATGTTAGGCTTACCTCCCCTTCGACCACCATCGCGGTGGGACTGGCCCTCGCGCCGCTCATGGCGTCGCGCCAGTACCAGTTCTCGGTGGACCCGGCGGTGTTCGGCGTGGCGCTCTCGAAGCGGCGTCAGCAGCACTCGGCCTAGTTGGGGATAGGAACGGCGCGCCGGAGCCCACCGGCGCCCGAGGAAAGCGAGGCCGCGTATGCTCCGAGTCAACCTGATCGGACAGCGGATCCAGGAGCTGCGACAGAAGCGAACGGCGATGCTCACGGGCATGGCCGTCTCCCTGGTGTTCCTCCTCGGAGCCGTCGGCGTTGTCCTTTGGACGGCCGGAGGGTGGGTGGCGAAGACCCACCACAAATCCCGTCTTCAGACGGAGATCGCCGCGAAGGAGGCCGACGCCGCGCGCGTGCAGCGCATCAAGGACCAGGCCGAGTCGCTCAAGCCGATCGCGGACCTGGCGGAGGACGTCCAGATCACGGCCGACCGGTGGGGCGTTTTCGTTCGCGACGTGACCGCCGCCGTTCCGCGCCGCAAGGGCTGGTGGCTCAGCTCGATCGAGACGAAGTTCGACGCGGAGACGTACCGGCAGGCGGTCGTCATACGCGGGGTTGCGGAAGAGCAGAAGCGCGTGGGCGACTTCGCCAAGGAGATCTCGCGCCTTCCCGACACCTTCGACCCGTGGTCGGTGACGGTTCCGAGTTCGGAGCTTCAGGCTGACGAGAAGACTCAGACGCAGCAGGTGCTGTTCACGGTCGAGTCGAGCATGTCCAGTCCAATCGGGGTGAGCTACCAATGAGACAGCAAACGGGCATGTCAGACTGGCTCAAGTGGGGCCTTGTGATGGGCGCGGCGCTCCTGATCTCGGTTGTCGTGAGCTTCGTCGCGCTGGGGATTGGGAAGAGGGTCAACGCGAAGCTCGGCAAGGAGGTCGCCGAACTGGAGACCACGCGCAACGAGATGGTTGCGCTGATCGACAGCGAGGAGAAGTACACGAACGACCTCGACGCTTACGCCAAGCGCCTCCGTCGCTACCACATCCCGGTGTCGGACGAAGGAACGCTGCCCGAGGAACTCCTCAGCCGCGACTTCCAGACGATCGATCCCGCGGAGTTCGAGGCCCGTCTGATCGAGGATCTGTCGAACCTCGCCGAGATGACCGGATGCCGGCTGGAGTCCTACAAGCCCGGGCCCTACGAGCAGCGCAAGATCGAAGAGGATCCGCGCGACCGCGCGCGCTCGGGCGACGAGGCCATGAAGAAGGAAGCCGAGACGAAGTGGAAGGCGTTCACCCCCGAGAAGCGCGAGAAGATCACCAAGGACAAGGAGTACGTGCGAACGCTTCGGGAGATCGAGAAGTTCGCCGAAGTGCACACGCTCGAACTGCGCGTCCGAGGCCGCATGGCGAACATCCAGCAGTTCCTCTGCGGCCTGTCGCGCTGGGGCGCGGGCTCCGAGGGTGAGACGTTCCCCCATCTCGTCACGACCTGCAACGTGAACATCAAGCCGGCCGAGACGGACGACGAGATGATCGTGGACAGCGATCCCGATCTGGTCGCCACGCTCGACGCGCGGGTGTTCGCGCTCAAAGAGATCGAGTTCACGGACAAGGCGGAGGCGGAGGCCCCCTCGGGCTCCGCGCCTGCCGAGAACGCCCGTGAGGCCCAGCCGGCGGCCTAGCGAGACGCCGTAACGGCCGGACCGAGCATCGGGAGGCGCTGCGAATGACCGAACCACGCTCCACACGCAAGATACCGACGTTGGCCCTAGTACTGACGCCTCTCGTCATCGTCGTCTTGGTAGGGCTCGCCGTCTACATGATGGTCTCGAAGCCCAAGCCGGCGGCGGCCGGCGCCCAGGCGCCCTCGGCGCGCGAGCGGGCGGAGGCGGCCGGGTCCGAGTCGGCGGAGAGCGACGAACCGCAGTTGATTCCGGCGAGCGAGTGGTCGACGCGCATCGCGATCCGGGGCGGGGACAGCCCGTTCCGGCCCGGCCAACCGGGCGCGCTCCAGGAGACGGGCGGCGGTCCCGACGAGATGAACGCGGAGTCGGTTGAGGCGGAGAGCGGGGCGGAATCCGCGTCCACGGAAGAGGCGGAGCCTCCGGAAGCGGCGGAGGAGCCCGAGGAGTCGAGGCCTGTTCCGGATCAGGGCCCGACGGGCCGAGGCGGGGGGCGCCGTCCCGACGGCCAGATCGTGCTTCCGGACAGTGGAGCCCCTCCGGTGGGAGGCGGGCCTCTTCCCGGCGGGACCGGCGCTCCGTCGCCAACGCCGCCCGCGGAGGTGCAGGTCGTCCAGCAGTCGCGCGAGGACCGAACCAACGAGCGCATGAGGCAGTTGTTCCCTCGTGACATGATGCCTGGACGGGGTCCTGAGCGAGCGGGTCCGGTCGCACCGCCGGAGTTGACAGTAACCGGAACGGTGGTCGGACGAGACGGCGGGACCTCAGCGGTGATAACCGACGGCGCGAGTCGTTACTTCGTGAAGCAAGGACAAACGCTGAACCTGGCGGGTAGGAATATGCGGGTCCTGTCAGTGGACCGGGGTCGGGTAGTCCTCGAGGACGAACGCGGCGCCATGACACTGCAGGCGAATGGAGGCGCAGCGCGGTGAACCCCACGATGAGACCGAACGGAAGCACAGCGTACACCTGGGTAGTGCTCATGATTGAGGCGGCGCCTGGATTCGGCGTGATGCGGCAGCC
>CAZCER010000248.1:3046-7447 GCA_964497385.1 uncultured Armatimonadia bacterium
GGTAGTGCTCTGTGCGCTGGCCGTGGGCACGCTCCTCTGGTCGGGCGCGAGCCCGGCGTGGGCGGGTGAGCCCTCCGTCACCTCAGTGGAGCTGATCGAGGCGGGCGACTCCGCCGTGGTCGAGGTGCGGCTCTCGGAGCGGGCAGAGTTCCAGGCGGAACGCCGCATGGAGCCCCTCCGCTACGTGGTCGAGCTGCCCTCCGCCGACCTTGCCGAGGCGCTGGTCGCGGCTCCGACGCTGTTCGGGGCCGGCGCGACCGCGGTGAGCAAGGTGCTCGTGCTGAGCGCGGATGAGGACAGCGCGGGAGGGGCCACGCTCGTGGTCTACCTTTCCGACCGCGTCCGCGTGAAGGCCGACTACCGAGCGGACGGGGTTCTCGCGATCGCGGTGAACGGTCCCCCCGTGTTGACCAGACCGGAAGCGGATCCCGTCACCGAGGTCGCCTCGACCGAGGCGGACGCGGGCGCCGAGACGGCCGTCGCGGCTCCGGTGCAGCCCATCGGGGTCCTGCACACGCCCGGCGCCGCTCGGATCGAGGAAGCGACCGCGGTCGACGCCCCGCCGGCTGAGCCCGAAGCGAACGCCCCCGCCGCGCCGGAGGCTCCGGCCGCGCGGGCCACGCTGAGCGGCGTGCGCGTCTGCGCGGAGGAGAACGGAGCGGTGCGCGTCGCCATCGAAGGCGACGCTCCCCTCACCTACGAGACGCGCGCCGACGGCGACACGACGTTCGTGGTCGACATCAAGAGCGCCTCGGTGGCCGCTGACCTTCTTCCGGTGTGGGCCGAGGCCGATCCGGGGAACATTGAGGACGTGCGCGTCGAGACCCTCGACGGCGAGGGCGCGCGTGTGACCGTGGACTGCAAGAGCAAGGTGCGGTGCCTGGCTCGAGCGGGCGAGAGCGACAGCACGATCGTGGTCGAGGTGCCCGCCCCGCTCGATCTCGGCACGGTGGTCGCGGTGGACGAAGGCGCGGCCACGACGACGGTCGCCGCGCCGGAACTCACCCGACCCGGCATGGCGAGCGAGTCTTCGGACTGGGGCAACCTGGCCGGCGACACCCGCGTCTCGCAAGGCGGCTACCAGACGATCCCCGGCCCGCGCCGCCCCGGCGCGACGGGCGGACGCGGCCCCGCGGAGAACATCGGGGACGCCTCGGTCGGCGTGGGCGGCTCCTATGAACCGGGCCCGGGCCCGGGCCTGGCGCGCGTGCCGGGCTTCCTGAGCGAGGGCACGATCTCCCTGGACTTCACGGGCGACGAGGTGCGCAACGCGCTTCTCGCGATCGCGAACTACGCCGACGTGGACATGGTCATCGACGAGTCGGTGGCCGGCACGATCACGATCTCGATGGCCGAGGTCACGGCTGAGGAAGCCATCACGCTGATCTGCGGCATCAAGGACCTCGCCTGGGCGAAGCGGGGAAGCACCTACGTCGTCGCGACCCGCGAGCGCATCACGGTTCTCATTCAGTCGCTTCCCGAGGACGAGCGCGCGGTCGTCACCTACCATCCCGTCCATCAGGATGAGCAGTCGCTCACTCAGTACGAGACCCTCGTGAAGAGCCTGCATCCGCGCGTCCTGGTCCAGACCTACCAGAACCCCGGGGCGCTGGTGCTCGCGGGCGACGTGGTGGACGTCGAGGAAGCGATGGAGACTCTGCGCAAGGCGGACGTCATGCGCGAGGGCAACTACTCCGAGAACCAGACGGTCGAACTCTACACCGTCGAGTCGGGAAGCGTGACGGAACTCGCCTCCTTCCTGCAGCAGGTGTACGGCGAGGACCTCCAGGTCATCCACCGCGCCGGCACCAACCAGATCGTCCTGAAGGGCTGGGCGGCGGACGTCGTCAAGGCCAAGGAACTGCTCGCCCAGATGGACCGCGAAGGCGGACAGGTCGCGACGGTCACCTACAAGCCCGTGCGGCACACGCCCGCCGTGGTCGAGGCGGCTCTGAAGGCGCAGTTCCCCCACCTTCAGGTGGGCATCAAGACGGTCGATGACACCATCATCATCACCGGCACGCAGACCGACACGGCCGCGGTGCTCCAGCACGCTCGGGCGATCGATCTCTCGATGGCTCGTCCCGGCGAGGCGACGGCGGAGTACACCGTGCAGAGCCGGTACGTGCGAGGCCTCCAGCGGCTCGCGCGTCAGTCGTGTCCCGACGTCGAGGTCACGGCGCTGCCGGAGACCAAGACGCTCGTGATCACCGGCGAGCAGGCCGACGTTGACGCCTGCATCGAACGGCTGCGAACCTGGGACAACGCCGCGACGACCGACGTCGTGACGGAGAACCACAAGGTCGAGTACCAGGATCCGATGTACATCGCGGAGACCCTCACGGGCCTCGACCTCGACCCCGGCTTCGCGGCGCAGCCGAGCGGCCAGATGCTCGCGCTGACGGGTCCCTCGGTCGTCGTCTCGGAGGCCGTCGCCATTCTGGAAGAGCTGGACCAGCAGTCGCGCTTCACCGACTACGGTCGGGACCTCATCTCGGAGCGCTACGTCCTCAGGTACGCCGAGGTGACGGAGGCGCTGCAGATGCTTAGCGCCGTCTTTGGCGAGAAGCAGGACGTGCAGATCCAGCTCACGGGCGAGTCTACCCCGAGCGCTCAGATCGCCATGGAGAAGCTCTACGAGGCGCAGGGCATCCCGACCACCCCGCCCGCTCCGGCGGCCGCCGAGCAGGCGCCGGAGAACTGGACCGTGTTCGGCCAGAACAACCCGTTCGGCGGCGGTCTCGGCGACATCCCGCCCGCAAGCCCTCCCGGCGGCATTCTGGACGGCGCCCGCGGCGGCCAGGGACTCGGCCAAGCGGACCAGGGCGGCCTGATGGGCGCCCTTGGACAGCTCGGCTCGGGACAGGGCGCGCCGAGTGAGGCCGCTCCCGAGACCCCTGGCGGCGCGCAGGCCGCGGCGGGCGCAACCGGAACCGACGTTCAGATCTGGCTCGCCGTCGGCGCGGACACAGCCAGCCACGCGCTCCTGCTCGTGGGGCCGCGCTGGGCCGTGCGACGCGGCGTGGCTCTGCTCGAGCAGTTCGATGTGGCCCCGGACCAGATCGTCCTGGAGTGCCTCATCGCGGATGTGAACCGCACCTACCTCAAGGACAAGGGCGTGTCGTGGGACTGGGGCGGCGAGACGATCTCCGAGAGCCCGAACGGCTTCTCGTTCGGCAGCTTCGCCCGCGCAGGCCTGAACTTCAACGCCAACTTCTTCCTGGATGAGGAGAACGGCGCGAGCAAGCTGCTCGCCACCCCGAACATCCGCTGCCGCGACGGCAAGCACGCGCGGATCCAGATCGGCGACACGCTCCGCTACCGTGTGGCCCAGCCGACAACCCCGGTGACCTACTCCACCGAGGAGACTCCGGTTGGCGTCATTCTCGAGGTGACCCCGCGGGTCACCGGCGACGGTCGCGTGGTGCTCGACCTGCAGGCCGAGTCTTCGTCCATCTCGGGCTACGTGGACGAACTCCCGCAGATCCGGACCCGCAACACGGAGACCGAGATCGTGGTCCGCGACGGCGAGACGATCGTGCTCGGCGGGCTCATCCGCGAGGAAGAGGTCGAGACGCTGAGCGAGGTCCCGTTCCTCTCCGAGATCCCGATCCTCGGGCAGCTCTTCCGCCACCGCAGCGTGGACAAGCGCCCGCAGGAACTCGTGTTCTTCATCACCCCGCGCGTCCTTTACGCGCACGACGACACGCTTCAGGACGACTACATCATCACCGACGCCGAGGAGCTTGGGCCCGGCGGAGTCGGCTGGACCGGCACGACCGTTCCCGGCGCGACGGAGCGCATCGACAACATCGAGGCCGCCCTGCCCGAGCCCGCCGATCCGCGCGAGGCTGAGGGCGAGGGGGACTCCGGCGACGAGGGCCAAGACTCCGCCTGGATGCCGGGCTCCGGGGCGCTTGCGCGAAGAATGGCCGGGGGCAAGTAGCCCCTCGAACCCGACTGCACCGAATGTGGAGGCCGGCGCCCGAACCCGGGCGCCGGCCTCTTCGCGTATAGACGGGTCTTCGGCCTTAGAGCGGGCTGTAGTCCGTGCGGCGCTGACGGAGCGCGAACCCCGCTTCCTCGGCCAGGCGGCGCAAGTCCGCGGCGTCCATGCGGAACCGGCAGCCGGCGGCGGCGACGACGTTCTCCTCCATCATCGTGCCGCCGACATCGTCCGCTCCGAAACGCAGCGCGATCTGCGCGACTTTGGCCCCCTGGGTCACCCAAGAGGCTTGAACGTGCGGGACGTTCGGAAGGGCCAGTCGGCTGATCGCGAGGACCTTGAGGTAGGCGTGGCCGCCGGCCGCGGGGACGTCGGCGAGATCCGTGTTCGCGGCCTGGAACGTCCAGGGAATGAAGGCCGTGAAGCCCCCGGTGCGGTCTTGCAGGGAGCGGATG
>CAZCER010000249.1:0-7413 GCA_964497385.1 uncultured Armatimonadia bacterium
AGCCTCCGTGGAAACTCAGGTCTGTAGGCGATGCATCGAGTCGCCCGGGGGATGTCTAGTTGAGGAAGGAGCTATGTGACGAAGATGCTACGAAAGACACGCGGCTTCACCTTGATCGAGCTGCTCGTGGTCATCGCGATCATCGCCATTCTCGCCGCAATCCTCTTCCCTGTCTTCGCCAAGGCGCGAGCCAAGGCACGCCAGACGAGTTGCCTCTCGAACACACGCCAGTTGAGTGTGGCGGTCCTGTCGTACACGCAGGACTATGACGAGATGTCGCCCCCGTCCATCTACGACGCGGGAGTGTCGCTGGGCGGATACCGGTTCGCGTTTGGGTGGACTGTTCGGTTCGGGGACTGGGGCGGCTTGATCAACCCCTACATCAAGAACGAGCAGATCTTCCGGTGCCCCGAGTTGTCGAACGTGAACCACCTGAGCACCTGGGGTTGGAACCACTACTACAGCTACATGGGCACCGTGATTGGCCCGCCCGGCATCTGGGCGAACCGTGACATCGGCACCGGCGCGCAGAACAGCCCGCTCATGCATCTTTCGGGCGGGGAGTCGTTGGCCGCGGTGGTGAGCCCCGCGCAGTGCATCATGCTCGGCGACGGTGGAACCCACACCGACGGCGACGGTGCGACGTACTGCCGAACCGGCGGCTCCTGGGACTGGCCTGGCGGCTATGAGGACCTGATGTTCGGCCGGTACTACAACGGCGATCTGCGGTTCCCGCCGAGCGGCACGCTTCCCCTCACCCGGCACAACGGCGGCCAGAACTACGCGAGTTGGGACGGGCACGCCAAGTGGCTCAAGGGCAATGACACCACATGGAACCGCGGCGCGGTGCATGAGATCAGGCAGGACGGCGCCGGCCTGTGGTACTACGTGCACCTGAACGGCAAGTACTAGACCGCCGCGTCTGCGTGCGAACGACGGCCGAATGGATGGGTTGACTATGAAGCGCGCGCTGTTCTGGACTGCGGTGATCGCGGTGACGCTCCCGCTGACGGCCACTGTGCTGAGTGGGTGCAAGACCACCAAACAAGACGACCTGGCGAACATGACCACCGCTGGATCCGCCGGGGTGGAGACGCCCCAGGAGAAGCCGGGCGAGGCTGAGAAGCCAGCCGGGAAGTAGGCGGGGCGCCCGCTGGAGTAGGGAAAGGGGCTAGAGACCGATGCGAAAGGGCTTCACCCTCATCGAGCTACTTGTAGTGATCGCCATCATCGCCATTTTGGCGGCCATCTTGTTCCCGGTCTTCGCCAAGGCGAGAGAGAAGGCGCGCCAGACGAGCTGCCTCTCGAACCAGAGACAGCTCGGAACCGGCATCGCCTCCTATGCGCAGGACAATGACCTGCGCTTCCCGTTCGTCATGACGAGCCTGACGAGTCCCTATCGGGGTTGGGACGCGCCGACGGACTCGATGCTCAGCATCGAGGACACGGTGAACCCCTACATCAAGAATGAGCAGATCTGGGCGTGCCCGAGCGATGGCATCGGCCGGCACTACTTCGACGATCCCGCCGAGAACTGCGCGAAGATTAGCTACAGCCCGAACTGGAACCGTGGACGCCCGTACGACAACGTGGTCCAGTGGGGGAACCTGCATCTGCCCACGAACTGGGGCCCCATCACGCTGCTGGTGAGCGACCTGGGAGCGTACTCCTACTTCATGGGGGTAGGTCAGGGCGACATCGAGTATCCGGCCGAGGTCATCCAGATGTTCGAGTTCCGCGCCGCCTGGGGACAGTGCGGCTTCGCTCCCCCGACCACGAACTACGTCGCCGGGTCGTCGCGCCCGAACAACTCCGCCGTCATCAAGATGGACTGGGATCAGAACTACACCGACTCCGACGGGGACGCGTATCAGTTTGGCAACCACAACGGAGTCATGAACATGAGCTTTGTGGACGGCCACGCCAAGGCCCTGAAGCGTGACGCGATCTTCCAGCGCGGACACCACAACTACATGGCCGTCCACCCGTACAACACATGGGCGATCACGGACCAGTACTGGCCCTAGCGCCCGTGGCGACCGCGTCAGCTAGGCAATCGCGAGTGCTGTCTGACGCCGTGAGGCGGCGTCAGTAGAGGAGGTCGTTACCGGTGAGGCTAGGCAGTCTGTTCGTCGCGATGGCGTTCGCAGCCACGACTCTGGTGCTTCTCTGCGGCTGCGGGAACAAGCCCGTGGATGCCACGGGAGAGCAGACGAAGAAGAAGGACAAAGGGGCGGCCCAGGACGCGCAGGACGCTGCTGCCGTCGGAGGCGACAACGCCGAAGCCGGCGGCGGCGCCGGGGGCGCGGCCGGGAAGCCTTCGGGGGAGAAGTAGCCGACAGACGCATCATCAGGTGGATTCGCGCCCCCGAGCCTCTCGGGGGCGCGTTCTCGTGTACGCCGCACTTCCCCCTTGCGCGCGCGCGCGATCCGTCTCACCATAGGACGATCCTCGAGGAAGGGCCGACCCAACTCGTGAACACCCGTCTCCGCATGGCGCGCCTGCGCTCGAAGCTCGATGCACTCGGAGCCGACGGCGCCCTCATCACCACCCGCGAGAACGTCCGCTATCTCTCCGGTTTCGACGGCTCCGCCGGCACGCTCGTACTCGCCCCGGGCTACGCGTACCTCCTCACCGACAACCGCTACATCATCAAGGCGAAGAACGTCGCGCGCGGCGTCTGCCCGATGGAAGGCAAGTCCCCGGCGCAGGCCATCAACGACCTGCCCGGCCGGCCGACCATCGTGTACGAGGAGCAGCAGATCGCGGCGGCGACGCTCGAGAAGATCGCCGGCGAGGTGAAGCGCGCCGCCCTCACGCCCGAGACCGGCCTGGTTGAGGGCCTCCGCGCGGTGAAGGACACGGACGAGATCGAGGCCATCCGGCGGGCCTGCGCCATCTCCGACCAGGCGTGGATCGCGTTTCAGTCGGAGATCCGTCCCGGCGTCACCGAGACCTATCTCGCAGGCCGGCTCGAGAACATCATGCGCGATGTCGGCGCGAGCGGCACGAGCTTCGACTCGATCATCGCAAGCGGCCCGAACAGCGCGATCCCGCACCACGCGCCGACCGACCGGACGCTCCGCGACGGCGATCTCCTGAAGTGCGACTTCGGCTGCATGTTCGGGGGCTACGCCTCGGACACCACGCGGACGCTCATCATCGGTGAGCCGACGGAGAGGCAGCGGGAGATCTACGGCGCCGTCTACGCCGCGCAGACGGCCGCGGTCGAGATGCTCGCACCGGGCGTGGAGGGCGACAAGGTCGTCGACAAGGCGAACGAGATCATCACCTCCGCCGGCTTCGAGAAGATCCCGCATGGCCTCGGACATGGCGTCGGCCTCCGCGTGCACGACTCGCCCGGGGTCGGAAAGGGCACGACGCTCCAGCCAGGCCACGTCGTCACCATCGAGCCGGGCGTGTACATCGAGGGCCTCGGCGGCGTGCGGATCGAGGATGTTGTGGCGATCACCGAGACCGGACACGACGTTCTCACCGCGTGCCCGAAGCCGGCGGAGTTGTCGGGGCCGGGGTAGGCATGTGGAATGGACCGCCTGGGGATGACCCGCTCCGTCCCTCGATACGGCGCAGACTACGCGCCTACTCGGGATGAGCGGGTCCGTCCCTATGCGGCCCCTCCGAAGACCGAGAGTGCGAGAGAGGCTCGTGTGGGGCCGGTTGGAGTCCTCCCGCCTCGTCCCTCGGTACGGCGCGGAAGGCGCGCCTACTCGGGATGAGCGGGACTGGCGCCATGCGGCCCCTCCGAGGATCGAGAGAGGGACGCCATGGACTACCTTGGACGGATCGCTCGGCTTCGTGAACTCATCGACGAGCAAGGCGCGGAGGCCGCGGTCGTCACGCGGATGGACAGCATTCGGTACCTCTGCGGGTTCGTCGGGTCGTTCGGCGACCTGATCGTGACGGACTCGAAGGCTCTGCTCGTGACCGACGGCCGGTATGAGAACGCCGCCCGGCGGGACGCGCGGGAGGTGTCGGTTGAGATCGGGGCGCAGGGGAAAGAACTCGTGCCGGAGGCGCTCGGCGACGGGGCCGGCAGGCGCGTTCTGTTCGATGCGGAAGGCGTGTCGGTGGCGCGGCTTCTCGAGTGGCGGAGCCTCTCCGAGGCGGAGTTCGCGCCGGCTCCGGGGCTCCTTGACGGCTTGCGGGCCGTGAAGGACGAAGAGGAGATCGAGCTGATTCGGAAGGCCTGCCGAATCACCGACGCGGCTTGGGACGCGATCCAGCCCGACCTGCGACCGGGAGCGACGGAGATCGGGATCGCGCTGCGTCTGGCCGAACTCCAGATGGATCTCGGCGCCGAGTCCCAGGCCTTCTGCATCGTGGCCTCCGGCCCCAACTCCGCGTACCCGCATCACCAGCCGACCGCACGGGCGTTCACCGAGGGCGACCTCGTGAAGGTCGACTTCGGCTGCACCGTCGAGGGCTACGGCTCCGACCTGACGCGGACGGTGGTTCTCGGCGAGCCCACCGACCTGCAGCGCACGATCTACGACGCCGTCCACCGCGCGCAGATCGCCGGATGCGCGGCGGTTAGGGACGGCGTGACGTGCGACGAGGTGGATCGCGCGGCGCGGTCGATCATCGAGGAGGCCGGGTTCGGCGAGCGGTTCAACCACGGACTGGGCCACGGGGTGGGCCTCGCGAAGGACCCTCCGCATGTCCGCCCGGGCTACGCGCTCGAGACGGGAAACGTCGTGACCATCGAGCCCGGAATCTACATCGAGGGCGTGGGCGGAGTGCGCATCGAGGACGTTCTCGCAGTGACCGACGACGGAGCGGAGATCCTCTCGCGGGCGCCCAAGCCGGCCCAACTGAGCCAACCAGGGAGTGCATGATGAGCCAGACGCTTGAGGTGCGGCGCTACAGCACGAGTGAGACCCCGGTCTCAGACATCGCGCGCGCACTGCGCCCGCCGATGCTCGAGCGCTACGCCGCGGAGGCGGAGAGCGTGCGGCGGATCGTCGCGGACGTCGCCGCGCGCGGCGATGAGGCGCTTCTGGAGTACGTCCGCCGCTTCGACTGGCCCAACGCGACGCCCGAGGCTCTCGAGGTCCCTCGGGAGGAGATCGAAGCCGCGGTCGACCGCATCACCGAGACCGAGGCCCAGGCGGTCCGGCGGGCGTGCGCGGCGGTGCGCGAGTTCCATGAGCGCTCCGCGCCTCGCTCCTGGATGGTTCATGGGGCGGACCGGTCGCTTGGGCAGCGCGTGGCGCCGCTGAGGCGGGTGGCGATGTACGTTCCCGGAGGGACGCCGCTTCCGAGTTCGGTCTACATGTGCGCCGTTCCGGCCAAGGTGGCGGGTGTGCCCGAACTCATCATGGTGAGCCCCTCGGCGACCGACGGGAGCCTCCATCCGCTGTCTCTCTTCGCGGCCGCCGAAGCGGGCGTTGATCGCATCTTCCGGATCGGCAGCGCCTGGGCCGTGGCGGCCCTGGCCTACGGCACCGAGACGATTCCGCGCGTGGACAAGATCGTCGGCCCCGGCGTGATCTACGCCATGCTCGCGATGCGCGAGGTGTTCGGCCAGGTGGGGATCGACAGCCTGCCCGGCCCGAGCGATGTGCTGGTGATCTCGGATGGGACCACGAACCCGGAGTGGGTCGCGGCGGATCTCCTGAGCCAGGCGGAGCATGGCGCGAACGCGTCGGCGGTGCTCTGCACCCATTCGGAGGCGCATCTGGAGGCCGTGCGGAGCGAACTCGGGCGACAGCTCGAACTCCTGCCCCGCGGCGAGGTCGCGCGCGCGACGCTCAGGGAGCGCGGGGCGCTCATCCTCTGCCGCGATCTCCAAGACTGCGCCGCGGTCGCCGACGCCATCGCTCCGGAGCACCTGGAACTGCTGGTCGAAGAGGGCGCGGAGCAACTCGCGGAGAGCATCGCGAACGCGGGAGCCATCTTCCTCGGCCCGTGGACGCCGGAGCCCGTGGGCGACTATGTCGCGGGTCCGAGCCATGTGCTTCCCACCGAGGGCACCGCGCGCTTCCTCTCGCCGCTCGGGGTGGAGAGTTTCGTGAAGCGGACGTCTCTCATCGGCTACAGCCGCGACGCGCTGCTGCAGGACGCGGAGGACACGGTCACGCTGGCGGAAGCGGAGGGGCTGACAGCCCACGCGCGCGCCGTTTCGGTGCGGGTCAGGCAGGCGCAGGCAGTTCCGGGAGACAGGCCGCCGTCGCGTCGATAGCCTTGCCCGAGAGATCAAGGCGCTTGTCGAAGCCGAGGGCGAGAAGCGTCGTGCCATTGCACTCGACAGGCTCGGCGAGGCGGGCGAGCGTGGAGTGCCACGGGCTGGTGTCGCAGGTGCGCCACACGAAGCGGGTGAGCGCCGGCTGCCTCTCACGGTAGAGCGCGGCGGCGGCGGAGACGACGGCCTCGCGGTCGAGGCTCGCGTCTCCGAGGGGATCGTGGAAGCGCTCGGCGGTGTATCGGAAGAGCGCCTCGAACCCCGCGGACGCTCGCGTGTGCAGCCACCGCGCGTCCGCGGGGGCCGGCGCCCCTCGGAGGGCCGGAAAGCACCCTTTCGCCAGGAGATCCCACTCGGCCCGGATGGCGTCCTCATCGCGGGAGTCGGTCTCGACCTTCATGCTCCGCGCGAGGTCGATGGGCACGCGGAACTCGGTCTCTCGGGAGAGCGCCTCGAAGCCGGCGTGCTCGCACATGCCGATCGCCTGCGTCGCTGAGGACGCGACCCGCATCAACGCCCCGCGCGCGCCGGCCTCGCGGTGGCGCTCGACGGCGTGGGCGAGAAGACGGCTGCCCACTCGGAAGCCGCGCGCCTCTGGGCTGACATAGAGGGCGGAAACCACCCCGAACGAACGCCACTGGCCCTCGAGATGCGCCTCGACCCGGGGCGCCAGCGCGTGCCCGACGAGGTCGCCGCCGGCCCAAGCGAGCAGACGATCGCCAGTGAGCGCCTCCGCGCCGGGTAGAAGCGCCGCCACCATGGCGTGGTCGGCCTCCGACGCCTCACGGATCTCCAAAGGGCCTTTGAGCATGACAGGCCTCCTCCGGCCCCTTCTTCGGGTCGGAGTGCGGCGGTCCTGCCGGGTGGGCAGCCGGGGCGACTACGGAGGTGGCGGTGCGCCGCCGACGAGGTCGAAGAGGTGTTCGGCACCCCGCCACAGTTGCTCTTCAACACCGCGGGCGTCAACACGTTCGGCCCGCCCGAGGCGTCCACCTATGAAGACTACGACTGGGTCATGGGCGTCTGCCTGGGCGGGGTGGTCAACGGCATGGTCACCTTCGTTCCGCGCATGATCAAGGCCGGCAAGGGCGGCTACATCGCCACGACCGCCTCCATGGGCGGGTTCTTCGGCGGCCCCTTCACCGCCCCCTACTCGGCTGCCAAGGCCGCCGTCATCAACCTAATGGAGAGCTACAGCCTGTCTCTCGGC
>CAZCER010000250.1:0-7382 GCA_964497385.1 uncultured Armatimonadia bacterium
AGCACCTCCAGGTCGGTGCGAATGTGCTGGCCGTCCGCCTGCTGAACACCCACCACGACCAGTGCCTCTGTCTCGAGCTGCTCGACCTCGACTAGGGAGTTGTGACCCCATGCTTCCGCGTGATCGCGTGCTAACCACTCTCCGACATGAAGAGCCCGACATCGTCCCCTGGGGCGAGCACTCCATCGACCACAACATCTACGAGATGACGCTTGGCCGCGAGACCTGGGTGGCCGCGAAGTTCCGCGAGACGCAAGCCATGTGGGACGGCCGCCGCGACGAGATCGTCGCAAGCTACAAGCGCGACGTGCCCGACCTCGTCGAGGCGCTCGGGATGGACATCGTCACCGTAGGCATGAACGCCCACGCGGGACACCATCCGCAGCCGCTCAAGAAGCTCGATGAGGAGACCTACGAGGACGCCCGCGGAAGCGTCTACCGCGTCTCGAAGACGACCGGCCAACTCATGCCCTATAAGGTGAACACCGAGGGTTGGACGCCGCCCACTGTTGAGCACCTCCAGGAGCGGATAGACCGCCTCGAGGCGGAGCCCCCGAGGAAGCCCGAGGACTCCTGCTGGGAGGTCCTTCGCCACGTTGTCGCGAGGCTCAAGCCGACGCACTGGGTGAACACCTGCATCGGCGGCATGGGATTCCCCGTCGTCGGCCCCACGGATGAGGAGCAGCTTCTGAACCTCGCCCTCTACCCCGAACTCCACGCGAAGGTCGCCGAACTGACCGCGAAGAGCCTGATGGCGCAGCTTCCCTGGTTCGCCGAAGAGGGCGTCGACTCCGTCATGCCTTGCGGCGATCTCGGCAGTTCCACCGGGCTGCTCGCGAGCCCCACAATCCTCGAGGAGCACGTCGCGCCTTGGTGGGCCGTGGTCATCGGACGCGCGCACGAACTCGGCCTGAAGATCATCAACCACTGCTGTGGATGCGTGTGGGAGGCCCTCCCGATGTTCTGCGACGCGGGCTTCGACGGGTACGAGGGCATCCAGGCAAGCGGCGGCATGGACATGAAGCTCCTAAAGGAGCGCTTCGGCGACCGGCTCACTCTCTGGGGCGGCGTATGGAACGAGCACCTCATTCTCGGGAATCCGGCCGACATCGAGGAGGACGTCAAGTACTCCATCCGCTGGGGCGCCCCGGGCGGAGGCTTCATCCTCGGCGCCACACACTCCCTCGCCGTCGGCACGAAGCCGGAGAACCTCGAGATGATGAAGACCGCCCGCGAACGCTACGGCGCCTACCCGATCAACGTCCCGTAGGACCGTGGCGCCGGCGTCCCTGCCGGCGATGGCGAGGGGCCCCTCTTCACTCGCTGTCGTTCACGCGCGAACGCATGACGGGAGGACCACCATGACGAGACACACCATCCACATGAGCCGGCGCATGGTCACCCACATGGGCGTCATGCAGGCTTGCCTCCGGCGGCTTGGGCGCTCTGCGGCGTTGCCCGGCGGCCTCCGCGTGCTTCGTGAGTTGCTTGGCTGCCTCTGAGGCGGAGCCGATGCCGCTTCTCTACGGGAGTTCGACCCGCGTGACGAGTTGCGGCTTCACGGTGACGGGACGCTCGACCTCGGCCTCATCCGATTCTCGGACGAGGATGTAGTCTCCGGCGAGCAGGATCACGCGGCGCTCGCCATCGTACGCGCCGACCCAACGCCGCGTGTCGGCCGAAAGGACCCGGAACCGAGCCGCACCGGTCACGAAGAGCGCGCCGAAGCGAGTGAGCGACTCCTCGGTGCGCGCCCCGGCGAGGACCGCGACGCCGTACGTCGTGAGGACCGGGCTCGAGGCGATCTCGATGTCATACGCGCCCTCCGAGAGCGTGATCGCCTTCCCGGTGCGCCCCGTGGCGAGCAGTCTGCCGTCGGCCGGATCGCGGACGAGGACGCGGTAGTCCAGATCCTCGCCCTCCGGCCCGATCGCGCGGACGACGACGTCTCCATAGTCGCGGGCCGTCTCGGTCACTGTCTGTCCCGCCGCGACGCGCACGCGCAGGCTCCGCTCCCGCGGGATCGGGATCACGGCTTCGTACTCGCCGGCCACGAGGGCGATGTCGGCGTTCGAGCGCCCGGTCTCGAGCAGTTCGCCGCGTTCGCCCTCGCCAAGCGCGTGGATCCGAATCGCGGCGTCAAGCGGCCTGCCTCCCTCCCCGGCAACCTCGATGCGGAGCGCGCCCATGCCCGGTGACCCCACCCGGTGCACTTCCTTGGGCCGCAGCGTGAACCAGCCGCCGGTCGTCCATGGCGGCCGGGTGGCGATTCGGACCGAGTAGTCGCCCGCCAAGACGAGGCCCGTCTCACCGCAGCAGAGTTCCAGCACGGGCTCGCCCTCCGGGGTGAGGATGCTCGCCTGAAGCCCATCGGGGCGGCCAAGGTCCGGACCGGTCACCTCGACGCCGGAGAGGACCACGGGCGGCCGCGTCGTCTCTTCTCCGGCGGAGACCACCGCGTCAAACGCGGCTCCCGGAGCGACTCCGACCAGGCAACGCACCGCGCCCGCAGGCGAGCGGACGGGCCGACCCGAAAGACCCACCGAGACAACGTCGCCTCCGGCCTGGACCGCGACGACCGCGGGCAGGGGCTCGCCGCCGGGGCCCAGCACCTCGACGCGAACCGCGCCGGCGTCCTCGGACCAAGGCCCGATGGCGATCAGCGGGTACTCATCGGGGTCGTAACCGGTCCCGACGCGGAAGCCGCGCCGTGCGAAGGAAGACGCATCGGAGAGGCTCACACGGAGTTCGATCTCGCGACCCATCTCCTCGGCAAGGTCGAGCAGTTCGCGCTTCAGATCCGCCGGCGTGAGGAGGGCCCTCGCCCGTCCCCGCGACGCCATCGCCAGGTCCTCCAGCAGAGCCGTCTCGACACGGTTCCCGATCGCGAAGCCGTAGATCGGCGCGCCGCCGATGCGGGCGACGTTCTCCGCGAGCACGGACTCCACCGGTCCCAGGCTGTCCACCCCGTCCGTGACCACTACCAGAGCGCCGCGCGGATGGTACGCCGCCAAGCCCACCGCGAGCGCGACGGCGGAGCGGATCCCGTTCCGACCCGGCCCAAGCGCGGCGACCGCCTCCTCGAAAGCCCGAGCGAGAGCGGCGCGGTCAGTCGTGGGCTCGAGAGCGATGCGCGGAGCCGAACCCATCAGCACCAGCCCCGCGGGCGAATCCGGCAGGTTCTCCAGCATCGCGAGCGCCGCCGCCTTCGTCGGACGAAGCAGCCTTGCGCCCGAGCCTGAGGCATCCACGACGAAGAGGAGCGTCGGCGGCTCCTTGGGGAAACCCACGGACTCGATCGCCAGCCGCGTCTCCCCGTCCCAAACCGTCGGCTCCTCCTCCGTCGGGCTCGCCACGCCGCGGAGCACGGCCGCCTCGCCGTCGAATCGGACCGCGCGAAGCACGAAAGGAGCTTCTTCGGTCCGCGCGCCGGCGAGGGCGAGAGCCAGCGCATAGAGGGCGATCACCGGTCAGCCCCCTCCTCCGTCTCCGGCGCCTCGGCGGACTCCGCCTCGGACTCCGCCGCCCGGCGGAAAACGGCCTCGTGGCGCGCGGCGCGCCGAACAATGGGGTGAACCATCGCCTGCGCCTCAGCGAGACGGAAGAGCCCGCGCCCATCGGCGTTCACGACGAAGACCCCCGTCGCATCCTCCGAGGGACCCGCAACGCACCAGAAACAGAGCCGCCCATCCGGCAGCCACGCGCACGAGTCGGGCGTCAGATCCTCGACCAGACGGACGCCGCGTCCCTCCGTCACGTCGATGAGGCTCAAGGTCTTTCCGCTGGCCGACGGCTGCGTCTCGTCCAGCCGCGTGGCCTCGTAGCTGACCGCCGCAAGCGCGTGTCCGCCGGGCTGCCACGCGTAGTACGCGACCGACCCGCCAAGCCCCACCGGAAAGCTCGCCTGGCGGTCCGGAAGGAGCGTGCGCAAGGTCACCAGACCGTCCTCATCGCGCGCCAGAAACACGACCGCTTGCCCGTCGGGCGACCAGTCCAGTTCATCCGCGCCCGGGGCCAGAAGGGCCTTCAGCGCCGGAGGCGCCCAGTGGAGACTCCGAGTCGTGGCGGGCCAAGGGACGCGAGCCAGCTCCTGACCGGCCGCGTCCCAGCAGGCCGTCTCCGTCCGGCCCTCCTCGGGCGAGAGCACGGCGGCGAGCCGCTCTCCGTCCGGCGACCACGCGAGGTCAATGGCCGACGCGCCCAGCGCGCCCGAGGCCGTCGCGCCGTCGGCTCGCGCGATAAGCACCGCCCCGTCGCCCGCGCGCACGCCCGCCACGCACTCCGAGTCCGGCGACCACGCGACGCGTGTGAGGCGCACGCCGCCCAGCAGAGGAACCGCGCCTCCTCCCGCGATGGAGGCGACGGCGATCTCAAGCCCGTCCGGCTGCTCGCGAAGGAGCAGGGCTCTCGCCCCATCGGGCGAGGGCACGACGCCATCGTAGTCCTCGGCGAGGAGCCGGGGGGCGGCCGCGCCGTCCAGCGATAGCGCGTACACGCCGCGCTTCGGCGCCCCCGCGGCGAAGGTGAGCGCGCCTCCATCCGCGGTGAGGACCGCGCGCTTCATCGGTCCCAGATCGCGCGGGGCGCCGCCGCCGGAACTCGCGAGGTAGCCGCGGCGCAAGTCGGGGTCCTCGCCCGGCTCACGCGCAAACAGCAGCAGGCGCTTCGAGTCCGGAAGCCAGATCGGGGCGCCCGTCATGAGCGTCTCCCCGCTGACGAGAACAGGCTCGGTCCGCGGCCGGCCCACGTACACCGAAGAGAAGTCCGGAGGCGCCACGAGCGAGCGGAAAGCGAGCGACTCGCCGTCAGGCGACCACGTCGCGTCGTTCACGCTGACTTCGCCGCTGAGGTCAAGCCTCTCCCTCGCGGCGCGCGAGAGGACGAGCTTCTTGTAGGCAGGCCGGGCTTCGGTTAGGGCGAGCAGCGATCCGTCGGAACGCTCGAGCGACTCGATGATGCGGTGGGCGCCCGAGAGCAGCGTGGGGTCGCCGCCGGCGGGCGAGACTGCGGCCAGGCTCGTGCGCGGCCGCCCCGACGCGTCATAGGCGACCACCACGTTCAGCAGGATCGCGTCTCCCGAAGGCGTCCAGCGCGCGGATTGCACGACGCGGTCCCCCGAGATCGAGCGCGCCGCTGCGCCCGGCCCGTCCACCACAAGGGCGGCCGGCCTCGCCGCGCCAGCCAGCGCGGCCGTTGCCAGAAGACGCTCGCCGCCGGGCTCGAAGGCGAGACGCAGGCCGGGGACCTGGAGCTTCTCACGGACCTTGCGCGCCTGCAGCGTCGCCGCGGTGACCGGCGCCGGGTCGGAGGGCTGGGCGCCGCAGACGACGAGCGCGGCGGCGCTCTCCTCAGTCCCGGCGTACCTCGCGACAAAGGCAAGCGTCTTGCCGGACGACGAAAGCGTGGTGGCAAGGACCTCGGCGTGCGCGACGGTGCGCGCTTGACCGGTAGCGAGATCGATCACGTGGACGGCCGTCGGCGCCTCGACGACGGTGCGAGGCGTGAGCGCGACCATGCGAGCCCCATCGGGAGAGAACACGAGCGTGGAAGGCCCGGCGCGCGGCGCGGCGGGACCCGTCGCGGATGGGGGGCCCTCCGAGCCGTCGACGGGCAGCACGCGGAACTCGACCTCGGCGCCGTCGCGGGTGGTGGGGAGTTCGACGACAAGGCCAGATCCGTCCGGTGTGAACTGGTAGCCGCGCGCGTAGCGGCGATCCGGAATGTGGCGCATCAGAAGCCTCGGATCGCCCCCCAGATCCTGCACGACGACGCCTTCCCGCGTGGAGTACGCGACGCGCTCGAATCCCTCCGCGAAGACCGGCTGACTCGCCCCGCCGTCCGGATTGAGAACGATCTCGGCCTCGAGTTCGCGGTCGAACACAACAAGGATGTAGCCCGGCGCGTCCGTCCGCGTGGCGAAGTACGCGATCCGGCCTCCGGACTCGACGGTCCGTCCACCCGCCACGACCTGACGATCGCCAATCGGGCGCGGCGCTCGGCCGTCGGCGCAGCAGAGAGCCAAGCCGCGTCCGACGCCGCCCGCGCCGCCCTCGCGCACCAGGGCGTACGCGCACTGCCCGGAAGGCGCGGGGTTGACCGAGACGACGGAGAGTTGGCCGGAGGCCAGCGCCGCCGAGGGCGCCGCGCCGGTCACCGCCCAGAGCTGAGCGTTCTCGCGGCCCTTGGTGACCACGAGCCACAAGACGCCGTTTTCCCAGATGGCGTGCGCGATGTCGGAGACGGCGTGCACGCCTAGTTGCTCCAGGGCCTGATCGGCGCCGGTCGTGAGGTTGCGAATCCGCAGCGCCGCCGCGCCGGGCGGCCAGTAGGCCACGAAGTCGCCGTCCGGAGAAAGCGAACGCCACTCCCACGACACGGGCGCGCCGATCTCCGTCGGAGCGCCGGCCGCCGTGAAGCGAACGAACCCGTACTGAGCTTGTCCTCCGGGCTCGAGCCAGGCGGCGCTCGGACGCCCGGGCGTTTGCGCGCAAGCCGCGGGTCCGAGAGCGGCCGCCAGAGCGAGAGCCGCGATCCAGATCAGAGAGCGCAACAGCATCCTCCTTGCCGATGGCCTGAAGTTCGTTCCGGCCGACGGGAACCCCTTGCGTGCCACCGCGCGGGTGCGCGCGCATCGGCTTGCGACGCGAACGACCTTTGCTGTAACATAGCGCCGGAGTGGGCCTGTCTAGTGAGACGTTCGGACGCCGGCCGCACTTCGGGGCGCCAGTCCGTAGGAGGGTTTGCCGAAAGCGGACCGAAACCCAAAGCGATAGTTCGGCGTTGTTACAGTGAAGTCTAGACTGTGCAAGTGGCGCCAACCGCCAAATGGGAGGTTCTCCCTGAAGTCTAGGAAGTCTTGAGGAGGATGGAGTCTTGCGCAAGACCAGCCTGATCGTATGCGTGTTCGCCCTCGTCGCGGTGCTCTCCACCGGAGCACTCGCCAACTTCTGGGACGGCCCGGAGCGCCCCGGCAAGTATGAGTATTCGCGTGAGCTGTTCGACGGCTCCTTCCCGGTTGTCAACGGCCAGGTAGACCTGCTTCTCATCGGCAATCGCGTTGTTGGCGACGGCGCTTCCCGCAGCGAGGACGTCATCTTCGTTCCCGCCGGCGAGAAGGTCCGTTTCCACGTCACGAGCCTGGATTGCAATTACGTCGTCCTCGTCAAGGAGAACGGCAACACCAATCCGCTCCTCGACTTCGGCGTCACCGGCGGCGGCGAGGGCGCGGGCACGCTGACCCGCGGCCTCGGCCTCAAGGAGGTCCGTGACCTGGTCCTCCTCAAGAACGGCACCGACCGCGTCGGCTCGCCCGTCGAGCTGGTCCCGGTGGGCTAGAGTTTCCCGAAACAGCAGTGGGCTTGGAGACGGCGCCCGGACCGATG
>CAZCER010000251.1:0-7355 GCA_964497385.1 uncultured Armatimonadia bacterium
GCATCTGCGGCTGGGCGCGAACCGTCCGGCCCCTCGGTGGTCCGCGATCCGCGAAGAGGGGACGACCAACGCCTGGGCGCGCGAGGCGGGAGACGCCGTCATGTCGATCGACGGTCGGCCCGGAGCCTCCAACGGCTACGCCTACGCCCCGCTGACCGTCTCCACGGACCGCTGCCCGCGCTTGGCGGTCACCCTCGCCGGCAGCGAGAACGCCCGCTTCTTCATCGACGTCATCGGCGCCAAGGGCGAGTCGCTCCTTCACACCGGTTGGCTCGACGCGCCGTCGGCGCGGGAGGAGCGCGTGTTCGACCTCGCACCGGGAGGCACGGCCGAGAGGGTCATCCTGTACACTTGGACCGAGGACGGCGCGAGGGCGGAAAACCGGTTCCGCTCCGTCGCATTCGAAGGGGCCGCCGGCGGCGAGTCGGTGGACCTTGGCGCCGCGGCGTTCGCCCCGGCGGCCACGTCGCCCGCCCGTCTCGACCTCCGAACCGCCGAGGTCACGGTCTCCGGCGCGCCTCCGTCGGTTCCCGCCGCTCGCGTCCGCGCGCAGGCCGACCGGAACGTGTTCGTGGTCGAGTCCGAAGCGCCCGCGCGACTCGAGGCGGCAAGCGCGCCCTGGCTCCCTCCGGCGCGGACCGGCGGCTTCGCCGGCGCTCGGTATCTCCTCCAGGAGATCCCCGGGGACGCCGACTGGCCGGGCATGCGCTTCGCCGTCGCGCTCGCGGAGGATGGTCCTCGCAAGGCCGTGGCGATCGTGACCTCGCTGGAGTCCGAGAACGTCGTCCGCGACGCCGCGAGCCTCGCCCGATCCACGCTGCGCGCCTCGGACGATGCGCTTGCGGCAAGCCACCGGGCGGTGTGGGACGAGTACTGGTCGGCAAGCGGAGCGCGGATTGAGGACAAGGCGCTCCAGGACGCATGGTACCGGTCCCTGTACTTCCTGCGCTGCGTCACCAAGCCGGGCGTAGTGAGTCCCGGGCTCTTCGCAAGCCTGACCAGCGACACACCCGCGTGGCACGGCGACTACCACACCAACTACAACATCCAGCAGACATTCTGGTCCGCCTACAACTGCAACCAAGCCGAACTCGCGGAGCCCTACGATCGGCTCGTGCGGGACTACCTGCCGCGGGCTCAGTGGCTCGCCCGTGAGATCTACGGTCTCGAGGGCGCGTTCTACCCGCACGTGATGTACCCGTATGAGCCCTCGGATCCCGAAGCCTGCCTGAGCCCCATCGGCCGCCAGTACCTCCACCACACCTGGGGTATGACGCTCGGGGTCTCGGGCTTCACCGTCCAACCGCTCTGGTGGCACTACAAGTACGCTCCGGACAGAACGCTCCTCGAGGAGACCGTGTACCCTCCGCTCCGGGAGGTCGCTCGCTTCTACGCCGGCTTCGTCGAGCGCTGCGAGCCCACGCAGGATGGGACCGTCCGGCTGGGTCCCACCGTTTCCCCCGAGCACTGGGGATGGACCCCAAGCCTGGAGCGGAACTACGACTGCGCCTTCGACATCGCGATGGTTCGATACACGCTCAGCGCCGCGATCGAGGCCTCGGAGACCCTCGGAGTGGACTCCGAACTGCGCGAGCGATTGCGCGCGGCGCTCGCGCTCTTGCCGGGCTATCCTCTGAGCGACAGCGACCCGCCGGTGGTGGCGGACGTGGCGGGCGCGCCGCCCATCGAGTACAACATCGCCGTGCCGGCCACTCCGGTCTTCCCGGGCGACGCCGTCACCGCGCTGTCGCCGGAGAGCGAGCGCGCCCTGTTTGAGCGGAGCATCGAGGCGCTGGCCTGGAACGGCAACAACTCGACATTCATGCTCGCGGTCGCCCGCGCGAGGTTGGGCATGCCCGGCTCCGCCGGGTGGCTGAGGCGGGAGATCGAGGCGCGGCTCCGCCCCAATGGCACGCTGACGCTGAACCGACTGGAGCCGCGCCAGCCGTTCAACGACTTCGGCCACTACACGGAGCAGTTCGCCGCGGCCATGGCGGTGTCGGAGCTGATGGTCCAGAGCGTGGGCGACGTCGTGCGCGTGCGTCCGTTTGGCGAGGGCGCGCCGCGGATGGCGTTCACGCGACTGCGCACGCAGGGCGGCTTCCTCGTCTCGTCGGAGTCCGACGGGACGTTTGTCGTGGAGAGCACGGTCGGAGGCCCGCTCCGCCTCGCGGTCCCGACCGGAGGGCTCGAGGTACTGCGTTCGGAAGCGCGCGACTGGACGCTCGCCGCAACCGACGAGAGCGGGATCACGCATCTCGACACACGGGTCGGTGAACTCATCCGGTTCCGGAGCGTCCACACCCACTAGCGCCCTCAAGGTTGCATCGCAAGCACCGAACGAAAAGCGCCGCGAGCCAGAGAGGAGGCTGCGGTGCGCATCCGAACATCGCGGGTTGGAGGCGTACGGGATGCTCGGAACGGCGCAGTCTCAGCAGTTGCCCATCCTCTGGGTGCTTTCGCGAGCCCTCGTCCATGCGGACGCTCCCCCCAAACTGCTGGATTCCGCGCTTCGCGTCTTGGTTGACATCCCCGAGTTCGCGGCCGGATGCGCGCATCTCTATGACCTGGAGCGCCGTGAGGGCGCCCTAATGAGCCAGATCGGGCTCGACGACCAGCAACTCCTCACCGCCACGGAACGCGACGATCCCGCGCCGATGCTGGAGACGGCCGCCATGCGCGGCGGGCCGTTTATGCTGTCGGACGCCGACATCGTTCGGCCGGGGACGCTCGCCGAGTGGGAGGGGTTCGACCCCGCCGCCACCCTGTGCATCCCCCTCTTCGGATTGCAGGGGAAGTTCGCGCACCTCCTGCTTGTGTGCACCGAGCCCGGCGCGGTGACGCTGAGCGATGACTGGCACCTCCACGCAATCGTGGGGCAGCTTGTCTCCTCGGCTCTGGCTTACTCGTTGAGTTCCCGGAAGCTCGCCGACCAAGTGCTGCTTCTGCAGTTCCTCATCGACATGATCCCCAGCCCCATCTTCTTCCGCGACCAGAACGGGGTCTACCTCGGGTGCAATCGCGATTTCGAGGAGTTCGTGGGCCAGTCGCGCGAGCAGATCGTCGGGCGCACGGTTTTCGAACTCCCGTCCGAACTGCGCGACCAGCGCTTCCTGCATCAGGAGGTCGACCTGCTCACCACCTCGGGGCTGCATGTCTCCGAGACCCAAGTCGCCTGCGCCGACGGTCGCGTGCGGGACGTGCTGCTCCGGCGCTCCGCGTTCCGGGATTCGGACGGCAACCTCGGAGGCGTCGTCGCGGTGCTCCTTGACATCACGGAGCGCAAGCGCGTGGAGCGCGAACTGCTCGCGCTCTCGCGGCGCGACCAGCTCACCGGGCTCGCCAACCGTCGAGCCTTCGAGGAGCGCCTGAACCACGAGTGGCGGCGGGCGATGCGCGCCGCGAAGCCGCTTTGGGTCGTGATGGTGGACATCGACCACTTCAAGCGCTACAACGACACGAACGGCCATCTCGCCGGCGATGAGTGCCTTCGGCGGGTCGGCCGCGTGATCGAGGACACGTTTCAGCGCGCGGGGGAACTGGCGGCTCGGTGGGGCGGCGAGGAGTTCGCGGTTGTGATCGCGGAGTCCGATCGCGCCGCGGTCGAGGAGCGCGCGGAGATGCTGCGCCGACGCGTGGAAGAGGCCGCGATCCCCGCCTCTCCCAAAGGCGGCTGCCTCACGGTCAGCGTCGGCACGGCGTCCGTCGTACCGATGCGCGGCTCACGGCCGAAGGATCTCGTCTCCCTTGCGGATGAGGCGCTGTACGCGGCGAAGCGCGCGGGACGCAACCGAGTCAGGCGGTTCCAGGAGGGCTGAACATGACGGCGGCGTCCATAAGGCGCGCTCGGAAGCCTCGGGCGCGCCTTGTTGCTGTACCGGCGCTCTTTGCACTGATCGGCGCGGCGGCGTGGGGTGACTGGCCCACGTACATGGCGGACGCCGCCCGAAGCGGCGTCTCGCCGGAGCCGCTGGCGTTTCCCCTGGCGCCGACATGGGTGCACAGGTCCGCTCCACCGACGCCGGCTTGGCCGCCGCCGGCCCGCGAAGACGTCTGGCACCAGATCCCCCGACTACAGCCTGAGAACACGTTCGACCGCGCCGCGCAGCCTGTCGTGGTTGGGAAAGCGCTGTACTTGGCCTCCTCCGCCGAGGGTGTGGTCCGAAGCCTCGACCTGGACACGGGCCGCGAACGGTGGGCGGCGCTCGCCGAGGGTCCCGTCCGCCTCGCGCCCTCCGTCGCGGGAGAGCGCGTCTACTTCGGTTCGGACGACGGCTTCCTGTACTGCGCGAGTACGGAGGACGGCGCGGTTCTCTGGCGGAGACGCGTCGCTCCCACGGATCGGGTGCTTCCCGGCAACGGTCGTCTCATCAGCGCGTCGCCGTTGCGCAGCGGGGTTCTCGTCCTCGACGGCTTGGCCTACTACGCCGCCGGCCTCTTCCCGAACGAGGGCGTGGTTGCGGGAGCGTTGGACGCCTCGACGGGAGAACCCCTCTGGACGACCGCGCTCGAGACCTGCGCCCAGGGCTACCTGGTCGCCTCTCCGACGCGCCTGTACGTCCCCACCGGCCGCACGGAGCCCGTCGTACTGGACCGCGCGACCGGCGTCGTGCAGGGCTCTGTCGCAGGCCCCGGGGGCGCCTGGGCGCTGCTCTCGGGCGATGTGCTTCTGAGCGGCCCCGGCCGTGGGGGCGGCGCCGTGCAGGCGAGCGACGCGGGCTCCCGCGACACCATCGCCTCATTCGACGGCACTCGAATGGCGGCCCTAGGCAATGTCTGTTTCATCCAGAGCGCGTCCGGGATCGTCGCCATCGACCGCTCGCGGCTCGCCGAAGGCGCGGAGGCGGAGTTGTGGCGCTCGTCCGTGGAGTGCCCCTACGCGCTCATCCTGGCGGGAGACACTCTCATCGCGGGAGGGCGCGACTGCGTGCGCGCCCTTGCGGCCGAGGACGGGACGGAGGTCTGGTCGGCGGAGGTGGACGGGGACGCCTATGGGCTCTGCGTCTCCGCCGGCAGGCTGGTGGCGTCCACATCCACCGGCGCGACGTACTGCTTCGCGCCCCAAGCGGCGCGGCGCCCGGCGGAGACTCCCGGCGCCCCGGAGGCGGCCGGGCCGGCGCTCGTCGGCGCGGCGCGCGAGGCTATGCGCTTATCCTGAGCCCCGCATCGCTCGAACTCGTCCGCGGCCTCGTGGAGGCCTCCGAGATGCACGTTGTCATCGCGGAGCCCGATGAAGCGGCCGCCGCGGCATTTCGCGAGGAGCTGTATGGCGAAGGGCTCCTCGGGACGCGCGTTTCCGTGCACCACTGCCCCCAGGAGCGCCTCCCGTATACGAGTTGGTTCGCCAATCTGGTCTTCTCGGAGGAGACGCCGCTGCCCGGGCGTCTCCCGTGGTCGCTTCCGGAGGTCTCGCGAGTCGTTCGCCCGTACGGCGGCGTCATCGTGCTCGGGGTGGACTCCGCGAAGGACGCGCTGAACCTGCGCCAGGCGCGCCTCGCCCGTGCGGAGTCACCGGAATGGCGCATTGAGTCAAGTCCGGGAGGGGTGAAGACGCTCCGGCGCGGGGCCCCGTCCGGAGCCGGAGCGTGGACGACGCTCTACGCCGACTCCGGCAACACCTCGTGCTCTCACGACGCCGTCGCCGCCCCTTTCTCCATACAGTGGTTCGGCGAGCCTGGTCCCCGCGAGATGGTCGACCGCCACCACCGGCCGATGTCCTCCCTCTTCGCCGAAGGACGGCTGTTCATACCGGGCGAGGGCCGTGTGATCGCGGCGGACGCCTACAACGGCGTCACGCTCTGGACGGTGGAGATCCCCGGTCCGCCGCGTGTCGGCGCGCCGCGTTCCAACGGCCATATGATCACGGACGGCGCCGGCGTCTTCGTGGCCCATAACGACGCTTGCTGGAGGCTCGACGCCCGAACCGGCGACCGCTTGGCGGAGTACAGAGCGCCTCGCCCATCCGACGAGGAGGTCGAGTGGGGCTATGTCCAGCGCCACAAAGACCTGCTCCTTGGCTCGACCCAACAGCCCGGCGGCGCGGTCACGGGCCGGGGCATCGATGTTGTGAACCAGCTCTACCGGGACGACGATCCGCTGACCCTCAGCGAAAGCCTCTTCGCGCTGGATGCCGCCACGGGCGACCAACGGTGGCTGCATCGACCCGAGGGCGTGGTTCTCAACACCACCCTCGCGGTGTGCCGAGAGAGAGACGCTCTGGTCTTTGTGGAGCGGCGCGGCGCCCCCGGCCCCATCGCCGGACGGATGACTGTGGGGGAGTTCTGTTCCGCCGAGACGCATCTCGTGGCTCTGGACCTCACGAGTGGGCGCCCGTTGCTCGACGCTCCCATCGCCTTGCCTTACAGCCAGTCCTGCTACCTCAGCGTGGAGGGAGATCGCGCGCTGGCATGCGGCTCCTACAACAACGGAGACCAGGTCGAGTACGTCCTCATCGCCTACGATCTCGCCGATGGAGCCGAGCGGTGGAGGTACGCCTACCAGCCCGGTTACGCGATCGGCGGGGGCCACGGCGAACAAGACCAGCACCCGGTGATCGTCGGCAACCGCGTGTACTCCCGACCCATCGGAATCGACCTGAGAACCGGTGAGCCCCTGGGCTACCGCTTCGAACGCGGGGGCCACGGATGCGGAGGCGTCACCGGCTCCGAGCACTACCTCTACGGCCGAGGGTGGAACCCGCGCGCGTATCCCTTGCTCGCCAGCCAGACGGACGGCCTCTGCCTGACGCGGGTGACGCGCCCCGGATGCTGGCTGAACATCATCCCGGCGGGTGGGCTGGTGCTCATCCCCGAGTCGAGTTCCGGCTGCACGTGCGGGTTCGCGGTTCAGACGTCGCTGGCGTTGATCCCGGAATCTCGCCTGTAGGCGACGCATTGGAAGGAATGCAACCGGTTTAGGTGGTATCCCTTGTCCGAGCGGCGGGCAAGGGCGGCTTCTCCGCTAACGCACCGCTTCGCTGCAACACCCATCCTCGGAACGGGGCGAAGCGCATGTTCACGATCCTCTCTCTCGCGTGTCTCCTTCTCACCCAACCTGGCCAGGCCGAAGCGACGGCTCAGCTCCCGTGGTTCGCGGACGCCGAGATCGCCGGCGCGATTCGGCTGGAGGCCCCGGCGGACGCTCCCTCAGCGGTCCCCGGCACGAACGGCGAGGGCATCCACGTGAGCGGGCCCGTCGCACTCGAGGGCTTCTCGCTCCACCAAGACGCGGGGATGATCAGCCTGTGGATCCGGCCGAACTGGTCAGGCGGGGACGGCCAGAGGCACACCATCCTCCGCATCGGCGATCCGAGCAAGAACGGACTGCTCCTCGAGAAGTCCGCACGAGGGATGCTT
>CAZCER010000252.1:0-7343 GCA_964497385.1 uncultured Armatimonadia bacterium
GCGCCCCACCGTCTCACCCCCCGAGCCAGTCCGGCCTAAGTTAGCGCCAATGGAGTGTCTGTTGCTCTCGGGTGTGCGGCCCGTCTCGGGGCGCGCGAAGCGATGGGTTCCCCCTCTCCCCGCGCGAAACACGCCGCGGGGAGAGGGCGGCACGCGTTCGGCCTGGCGTCAGCTCAGGGCGGCGAGCGCCTTCTCGGCGTCGGCCCCGGTGTCGAACCCGATCAGCATGGAGAACCCGTCGCCGACGGCGAGGCCGGCGTAGATGCGGGCGTTCACGCCGGCGGCGGCGATCTTCTTCGCGATCGCGGCTCCGGAGCCGGCGGCGTTGTCGCCCGTGACGAGGAGCGCGTGGGAGCGCGGGTCCACGGGACAGCCGCCCTGATCGGCGAGCGCGCCCTGGGTCTCCTCGTCCTGGAGCACGACGAAGGCGTCACACGGACTGCCGGGCTGGGAGGCGTAGGCGAGCAGCGCGGCGAGGTCCACGCCGTGCGTCGCCGCGAGTTCCAGCTTCTCCGCCATCGCGCCGGGCTGATCCTTGAGAGAAGAGACCTTGCGTATCGTGACCTTCTTCGCTACGTAAGCCACTCGTGCATGCCTCCTTCGACACCCTGCTTACTGATACACGCTTGCGTGCGGACAACCTCTTGGGGGAGGCTCCCGAGCGAGGCTCACAGCCGGGGGCGGCTGTGCTGCATCGGGAGCATCACCGTCGCGTTCGATTCAGCCGAGCGGTAGCAGGCCTCGAGCATCTCGGTGAGGTTCCGGCCATCGCGGACCGTGATGGTCGGCGTCGTCTGATCGAGGATCGCGGAGATCCACTGGTCGAGCGGCTTCGGGAGGGCCTCCGGTAGTTCGCGCGGATGCAGGCCGTTGTCGAGATCCTCCTCGGGCGCGCGCTTGCTCTTGAGGACCGGCCGATCGTAGAGCGTGCCGATCGCGGCGTAGCCTTCGGTGCCGTAGAGTTCCATCGGGCTCGGGCCCATGCGCTGCACCCAAGAGCACTCCATGCAGGCGAGGACCTTGGACTTGAACTCCACCACGGCGGCCGCGTTGTCATCGACCTCGGGGTAGATCCCCGTGAGCGAGTTCAGGCGGCAGGCGACCGCGGCGGGCTCGCCCCCGAGCCAGCGGGTGACGTCCACCGTGTGGCACCCGAGGTCGAAGAGCCCGCCGCCCCCGGCCGGGACGGGATCGGCGAACCAGGCCTTGTCGCCGCCGAACCACTGGTCGAGGGCCCCCGAGTGGGCGATGCGGGTGCGGATGTAGGTGAGATCGCCGATGAGCTTCTCGGCGATGACCTGGCGGAGCCAGAGAACCTCGGGGCGGGTGCGCTGCGGGAGCGAGACGACGAAGACGATCCCGCTCTCCTCGACGGCCTTCACCACGGCGTCGGAGTCGACGGTCCGGATCGTGAGAGCCTTCTCCGTGAAGATGTGCTTCCGAGCCTCACAGGCGGCGTAGTAGACGTCGGGGTGGATGTTCGTCGGCGCGTCCACGACCCCGCCGTCCACATCCTCGCGCGCGAGACAGGCCTCGAGGTCGGGCTCGAAGGGCGCGCCGTGCTTCTCGGCCATGGCTTTGCCGCGCTCCGGGACTTCGTCCCACACCGCCGTGATCTCCGCGCGAGGGTGCTCCCGCACCGCGTTGGCGTAGCCCTCGGCGTGGACGTGAGCGAAGCTGAGCATGGCGACCCGGACCTTGCCGTTGTGCGTGGGCATTGCGGACCCCTTCCGGTCGTGCGCGATGGGAGGATCGATCGAGCCGTGGCGTGGGGATTCCGTGCGGGGCGGCGCGGGACCTGTTGGCGGCCGAACTACGCGCCCCCGGAGGAACGGGAGGCGTGGGCTGCGCAACGCTCGCGCGAGGTCGCGCAGCCGTCCCAGTCCCGGAGCATGTCGGGCACGGTGACGAACTCGAAGCCGTCGGCGCGCAGCTTCGCGATGATGCGCGGCAACGCGTCGACGGTGTCGCTTCCGCCGCCCGCGTCGTGCAGGAGGATGATGTCGCCGGGGCGCGCGGCGCCGGTCGCGGCGCGGTAGACGCCCTCCTGGTCGGAGGCCCAGTCGCGTGTGTCCACGGTCCATCCGACGATGCAGAAGCCGCGCTTGCGCGCGATGTCGGTGTAGGCCGAGTCGGTGTCGCCTCCCGGCGGGCGGAACAGGCCGACGCGCACGCCCGAGGCGTCCTCGATGGCTTGCTGGCAGGCGTCGATCTCGGTCCGCGCCCTGCCCGGGCCGGGGTTCGAGATGTGCGTGTCGCTGTGGTTGCCGAGCGCGTGGCCGGCATCGGCGATGCGCCGCACGAGTTCGGGGCATTGCCGCGCCTGGCAGCCCAGCACGAAGAACGTCGCCTTGACTCCGTGCGCGTCGAGGATGTCCAGAACGCGCGGGGTGACCGCCGGATGGGGGCCGTCATCGAAGGTCAGCGCGACCGTTTTGCGCTCATAGCCCTCGGCGCGGTTCCACACCACGTCCGCGACGAAGCGTTGGGGGACGCGGTCCTGCGAGGCGGGGGCGGCGACGGGGGGGGCGGCTGGAGGGGCGGACGGCGCGGGCGCATGGCCGAAGGCGAGATAGAGAGTCCCGGCGGCGAAAACGGCGGACATCGCCACAAATGCCTTCTGAAGCCTCCGCCGTCGGACCACGTAGGGACTGGGACGGTACCGAAACATCGCGTCACCCGAACCTTCTGCCGGGCTGGGTGGGGTCACTGTGCGACCACAGCGCCGTATTCGGGCGGGTGTAAGGGTCTCCTTCGTTGCCTGCCGGGTTCCTTTTTGCGCGGTTTGGGCCGCGAGGGCCGCGCTACCCCGTCCCCAGCTTTCCCCGGCCCATGTGCTCGAGCACGACGTCCGCGATGGCCGCCGCGTCCAGCCCGTAGCGCTTGCGGAGCGCCGAGGTGCTGCCGTGCTCGACAAAGACGTCGGGCAGACCGAGACGGTGGCTCGCGAAGCCGGTGACGTGGGCGGCCTCGAGCGTCTCGAGCGCCCCGGAGCCGAACCCGCCCTGGAGCGCGTTCTCCTCGGCGGTGATGAGGAGCTTCGTTTTCCGCACCGACGCGCGAATCGTCTCCAGGTCGAGAGGCTTCACGAACCGCGCGTTGATGACCTCGGCCTGGATCTCGTCGCGCGCCAGAAGCGCCGCGGCGGCGAGACACTCCTGCAGCATCACGCCGGCGGTCAGGAGCGTCACGTCCTTGCCCTCCCGCGCGACGTCCGCGCGTCCGATCGGCAAAGCCCGCATGGCGCGCTCGATCCGCAGTCCGAGAGACGGGCTCCGAGGGTAGCGGATGGCGCTCGGGCCCGCGTGTTGAAGCGCGGTGTAGAGCATGTCCCGGAGTTCGAGTTCATCGGCCGGAGCCATCAGAACGAGTTCGGGGAAGTGCCGCATGTACGACAGGTCGTAGACGCCGTGGTGCGTCGGGCCGTCGGCCCCCACAAGACCGGCGCGGTCGAGGCAGAACACCACGGGAAGCCCCTGCAGGCACACGTCGTGGATGACGCCGTCATAGGCGCGCTGGAGGAAGGTGGAGTAGATCGCGACCACGGGCCGCAGACCGCCCGCCGCGAGCCCCGCCGCGCAGGTGACCGCATGTTGCTCGGCCATGCCCACGTCGAAGCAGCGGTCGGGGAAGAGCTTCGCGAACCGCGCGAGGCCCGTGCCCGGCGCCATCGCCGCGGTGACCGCGACGATCCGCGGATCGCGCTCCGCGAGTTCGATCAGCGCCTCCGCGAAAATGTCCGTATAAGGCTTCGCCTGCGACGCGCCCGTCGTCTCGCCGGTCTCGACATCGAAGGGGGAGATGCCGTGGAAACGCTCGGCGTCCCTCTCCGCCGGGCGGTAGCCGCGGCCCTTCTGGGTGTGGACGTGCACCAGGACCGGCCCGCGCATCGACCGCGCGCGCTCCAGAACCTCGATGAGGGCCGGGAGGTCATGGCCGTCCACCGGACCGACGTAGGTGAACCCGAGTTCCTCGAACAGCATCCCCGGCACGAAGAGCTGCTTCGCGCCGTCCTTCACGCGGTCGAGCATGTCGAGCATCAGGGAGCCGAGCCCGTGCTGGTCGTGCGACTGAACGAACTCGCGCACCTGACGCTTGGCGCGATGGTAGGTCGGATCCGTGCGGAGGCGGCCGAGGTACTTCGAGAGGGCGCCGACGTTGCTGGAGATCGACATGCCGTTGTCGTTCAGGATGACCACGAAATCGCTCTTCACGTGGCCGGCGTGATTCAGGCCCTCGAGCGCGAGCCCGCCCGTCAGCGCCCCGTCGCCAATGATCGCGACGACCTTGTGCTCCTGCCTCAGCCGATCCCGCGCGAGCGCCATCCCGAGGCCGGCTGAGATCGAGGTCGAGCCATGACCCGCGCCGAACGCGTCGTGCTCCGATTCATCGCGCCGCGGAAAGCCCGAGATCCCGCCGTCCTGGCGGATGGTGTGCAGGAGTTCGCGACGGCCGGTGAGCATCTTGTGCACGTAGCATTGGTGCCCAACGTCCCACACCAGCTTGTCGCGCGGAGACTCGTAGACCCGGTGCAGGGCGATCGTGAGTTCCACGACCCCCAGGTTCGGCGCGAGATGGCCGCCCGTACGCGAGATGGTCTCCACGAGTTCCTGGCGAATCTCAGCGGCGAGGTCCGGTAGGCGGTTGTCCGGCAGAGCCTTCAGGTCGCGCGGCGAGTTGATCGTTTCGAGCAGAGCGCCCATGTCGTCAGCGTTCTCCGAAGCGCCCCGGGGCGCTTGAGGTCAGTCTACTTCGGGAGTCGAGCCGCCCGCGAGACTCTCAATGCGGCTCGCGGCCGCCTGGAGGCGATCCGAGCAGAGGTCGCGCAATTGCGCGCCCTCCTCGAACAGCGCGAGCGACTCCTCGAGCGTCGCGTCGCCGCGCTCCAGGATGGACACGATCTCCTCGAGGCGCGCAAGCGCCGTCTCGAACGACAGGGTCTCCATCTCGCTAGTGCTCACTCGGCGGCTCCTTGCCCCTTACGGTCGTCTGTAGAGTCCCGTCCGTCAAGCAAATCGCTACATCTTCACCAGGCTCCGCGTCCCGGACGCTCCGCACGAGGCCCCCGTCGCGCGCTCTCCGCGCCACCGCGTAGCCGCGCGCGAGCGTCGCCCGAGGGCTCAGGGCCCCGAGCGTCGCCGACGCGGTCGCGAGACGGGCCCCGCGCTCCTCGAGCCGCGCGGCCGCCGCCTGGCGCAGGCGCAGCCACGCGTCGTCCGCCTGTTGTGTGGGACGATCCAGCAGGGAGATCGGTTGAGCCATTGGCAACGACCGGACGGCGCTCTCCAAGGCGAGGCGGGCGCGCTCCGACCGCGCGCGAAGTCCGGCCCGGAGCCGCTCGCCCAGGCCGTCGAGAAGCCGCAGGAGATCGGCTCGGTCCGGAACCGCGAGTTCCGCGGCGGCGGACGGCGTCGGGGCGCGCAGGTCCGCGGCGAAATCGCAGAGCGTGAAGTCGGTCTCGTGGCCCACGGCGGAGATGACGGGGATCGGCGACTGGGCGACGGCGCGCACGAGCGCCTCGTCGTTGAAACACCAGAGGTCCTCGATCGAGCCCCCGCCGCGGCCGATGAGAATCACGTCGGCCCCGAGGCGCGCGGCCCGCTCCAGCGCGTCGATCAGAGAGGCCGGCGCCGTCTCGCCCTGCACGGTCGCGCCGATGAGCGCGACGCGGGCGGGCGGATAGCGGCGGCCGAGGATGGTGAGCATGTCTTGCGTCGCCGCGCCGGTGGTGGAGGAGATGACCGCGACGGTCCGGGGAAACCGCGGCAGCGGTCGCTTGCGGTCGAGATCGAAGAGCCCCTCGGCCGCAAGCTTGGCTTTCAGCGCCTCGAAGCGAGCCCACAGGTCGCCCGCGCCCACGGAGCGCATGGAGGCGCAGTAGAACTGGTACTTGCCTTGCGGCGCGTAGACGCCGACCCGGCCGACGACGAGGACCTCCTGGCCGTCCTGGGGATCCAGCTCGAGCCGCGCGGCGTCGCTGCGCCACATCACGCAGGCGAGGGTCGCTTTGTCGTCCTTGAGGGAGAAGTAGAGATGGCCCGAACTCGGTCGACGGAAGTTCGAGATCTCGCCCCGCACCTCGCAGCCGGAGAGCACCGGGTCGGCCTCGATGGCCTGACTGACCCGGTGCGTCACCTCCGCGACGCTGAGGGGCGAGCCGTCGCTCATGCGACTCCGGCCTTCCGTTCCGCCGCCTCAACGGCGTTCAGGAGGAGCATGGCGATCGTCATCGGGCCGACGCCGCCGGGCGAGGGCGTGATCTTGCCGGCGACCTCGACGACCTCGTCGAAGTCGACGTCCCCGCAGAGGGAGCCGTCCTCGAGGCGGTTGGTGCCCACGTCGATCACGGTCGCGCCGGGCTTGACCCAGTCGCCCTTGATCATCCTCGGCTGGCCGATCGCCGCGCAGAGGATGTCGGCTTCGCGGCAACGGGCCGGAAGATCCACGGTGCGGCTGTGGCAGACGCTGAGCGTGGCGTGCCGGGCGAGCAGAAGGAGCGCCAGGGGCTTGCCGACGATGTTCGATCGGCCCACGACCACGGCCCGCGCGCCCTTGATCTCGGTTCCGGCGCGGTCGATGAGTTCGATCACGCCGCGGGGCGTGCAGGCCACGAAGGGCGCGTCGCCGGTGCGGAGAAGCCGCCCCAGGTTGTGCGGATGGAAGCCGTCCACGTCCTTCTCCGGGGTGACGCGCGCGCACGCGGCCTCGGTGTCGATCTGCGACGGGAAGGGCTGCTGCACGAGGATCGCGTGGATCCGCTCGTCCTCGTTCAGGAGATCGATCTGACGAAACACCTCGTCCTGAACGGCGTCGCGCGGGAGCGTGACCTGGCGGCTGTAGACGCCGGCCTTCGCGCAGGCCTTCTCCTTCATGCCGACGTAGGTGGCCGACGCCGGGTCGTCCCCCACCAGCATGACCGCGAGCCCCGGCGGAAAGCCCAGCTTCGCCTCCACCGCGCGGGCCCGCGCGGGCAGTCCCTCACGGATCTCCTGCGCAACGGCTTTGCCGTCGATCACCCGCGCCGACACGATGCGTCATCCCCTTCGGTTCGCAGCGCTCCGCTCTCGAGATCGCGATGCACCGCGGACAGAATGCCGTTCACGAAGCTCGCGGTCTCGTCGGTCGCGTAGCGCTTGGCCAACTCCACGGCCTCGTTGATCGAGACGGGCCGCGGTATGTCCGGAACGTGCAGCATCTCGTAGAGCGCCAGCCTCAGGATGTTCTTGTCGACGATCGCCATCCTGTCGAGCTGCCAGCCCCGCGCGTACCGGTCGATCAGTTCGTCGAGAACGTCCACGTGGTCCCAGACGCCCAGAACCGTGTCCTGTACGTAGCGCCAGGTC
>CAZCER010000253.1:0-7321 GCA_964497385.1 uncultured Armatimonadia bacterium
GGCCCCGGTGAGGGAACAAGGGACTAGACTTCGTCCGGTGCGGGGACCTCGAAGCCCTCGCGGTACTCGCGCGAAGGGAACGCCTCCGGATCGAGCGTCAGGAGCGGCCCAACCGCGAGCGGGGTGGCTTTCAGGTCCACGCCGTTGTCCTCGAGGTGCTTCACCGTTCTGTCGAACGTCTCGGTGTTGTCGTCCAGGCTCGGGACGCTTTCGATCACGGCTCGGGCCTCCTGGACCGAGAGCTTGTTCTGCTCGCCCTGATAGTACGAGGCGTTGCCGAGATGGCTGATGGCGGCCGAGTAGTGGCCCTCGAGGCAGTCGGCGTACAGCGCGTCCCGGTTGCGGCTCTGGACGGCGTCCAGGAAGTTGCCGTAGTGGTCGCCGCCGCCCTCGAAGACGCGCGTCTCCTTGCCCTCCGAGTCGAACGCGACGCACTTGGTGTACGTGGACTGGACGAGGTAGCCGTCCGAGCCATAGAAGATGACGCCGATGGCGGCGCCGGTGAGCGGCTCGGTCTCGAGCCCGCGCGTCTCGAAGACGATGCACTTGTCGCCGTAATCGTTGATCGAGACCTCCGTGTTCGCCGTGTCTCCGGCGTCCACGTAGTTCGGGTCATTCCGTTCGGTCTGGTAGCCGAGGCGTCCACCGTAGGCGATCACGCTCTTGGGGTGGCGGTAGAGGCCGAGACCCCACCGGGCGATGTCGGTTTGGTGAGGACCTTGGTTTCCTAGATCGCCGTTGCCGTAGTGGCGCTGCCAGTGCCAATCGTAGTGGAGGTTGGGGCGCGTGAGCTTGGGGGCCGTGAACGTCGCCGGGCCGCTCCAGAGGGAGAAGTCGAGCGACTCGGGGATCGAGGCGTCGTAGTTGCCGAGGGGCCCGATCGACTTGCGTCGCTTGTAGCAGAGCCCGCGCGCGAACTTGCAATCGCCGATCCCGCCGGCCGCGAGGAAGGCCATCGCCTCGCGGAGCGCCTTTGAGGCGCGGCATTGTGTGCCGACCTGACAGATCCGGTCGTACTTCCGCGACGCTGCGACCACCGAGCGGCCCTCGCGGATGCTCCAGGAGAGCGGCTTCTCAACGTACACGTCCTTGCCGGATTGCATCGCCCAGACCGACACGAGAGCGTGCCAATGGTTGGGGGTGGCCGTGCTCACCACATGGACCGACTCGTCCGGCAGCATATCCCGCATGTCGGCC
The DNA here is from genome assembly GCA_964497385.1 of uncultured Armatimonadia bacterium. Classification (GTDB taxonomy): domain Bacteria; phylum Armatimonadota; class Zipacnadia; order UBA1398; family UBA1398; genus CAZCER01. The sequence goes on from CAZCER010000253.1 coordinate 1,198, forward strand.
AGCACTTTGGGCTTGACGCCGGTCTTCTCCTTGACGTGTTCCGCCCGCTGCTCCGCGTGACTGAGGTCCGCATCGATCACGTAGAGGACCTCGGTGCGCGGGTCGGAGACGAAGGCGTCGACGTGAGAACCGCCCCGGCCTCCCGCGCCGACAACGGCGACGCCGATGCGGTCGTTCGGGGCGACGCCCGGGCCCTGGGCGAAGAGCGGTCTGGAGGATGAGGCGGTTACGGCGGCGGCCGCGGCGGCGAAGAGCGAATCCCCGAAGAAGCGACGGCGCGTGATCCTGCTCACTTGAAGCACTCCCATTCGTTGGCGGCGATGTCCAGCAGCCCATGGCCCGGGCCTCTTCGATGGCTTGGCGAGGAATGCCTCCCATCGGGACGGGGTGGCGCTAGCCGGGGGCCGCGTCAGGAGACGCCTTCGCAGAAGCGCCGCACGTCACGCGCGGCCAGGAGCATGTCGAGAAGGTAGGCATCATCCCTCGACATGCAACGGCGCCAGGCTGTTCAACACCTCGCGTCGGCGAAGATAGCTGGCGCTTCGCTCGACCGCCTCGCGCTCGGTGAGGTCCACCCGACGGCCGACAATGCCCGACAGCTCGGCCTCCATCGTGACGAGATCGCCAAGCCCCCACCGGACGCCACTTGCGAACTCGACGATGATGTCCACGTCGCTCCGGGGTCGGAAACGGTCCGTCACCACCGAGCCGAAGGCGTACATACCCCTGATGCTCCAGCGCTGGCAGAACTCGCTGAGGACCTGGCTATCCAACCGCAATCGCTGCAGAACGTCCATCGATCCGCAACCTCCGGCGCAGCGCCGAACCAGTGGGAGGTTCGGCGGAGCAGGACCCTACCTTTCACCTTTCGCCGTACAAGTAGTCCGTCGGCGCGAAGCGGTCGGACGAAGCCGACACGTGTCGGGCGATGACCGATGTATCCGGTCGGGCGCGGAGGACCAGCCCCGAGTATGCGGTGAACTCCTCCGTCCTTCTCTGGCGTTTCCCGTGACAAGGGCAGGCCAGAACGCCGAGGTCCGGGTCGTCCTCAAGGCGCTGATCCAGCGCCGGCTGGGTCGCCACGTTGGCCCAAGCCACGTCGTAGACGTACGAGATGGGGTAGGGGACGACATCGGGCAGTCTCTCCCCCTGGCGCGCCGCCTCGGCGCGCCGCCACTTCCCCCAGCAGCCCCACTCATCGGGATCGCCGGAGCACTGGAACACACTCGGCATGGCGACATACGTGCCCTGGACGTCGATGATCCGCCCGGGCGCCGCGTCACCGGAGTCCATGCGGTAGCTCCGCCACGCGACCGCGAGCTGCCGAAGGTGGATCATACACGACGCCTGGTAGCCCTTGCCTCGGGCCCTGGCGTAGACGGGGAACAGGATCGCGGCGACGATGGCGATGATCGCGATGACCACCATGAACTCGACCAGCGTGAAGGCCAGACTGCGGCGGCGCATGGCTCTCCCCCTTCGGGGTCGATCCTCGTCCGTCTCCCCGTGGCCCGGTTCGTCGCCGCCAGCGCTCTCGCGCAAGGACAGGCTGCTGACTACTGAGCGCCTAAGGGGCCCCGGCGTTACCGGGCGCCCCGGTACCCTATCGGACGCGCGAGACCTGGGCCGGTCGCGCGGCCCGGTCGCCGTACTGCATGAAGGCGCGGCAGGCCACGGCCTGCATCTCGGGGTCGACCCCAATCGCCTCGTTTGAGCCGTAGTAGCCGGCGATGAAGCCCCCGCCCTTGGCCGCGAGCTTCTCGATGTACTCCCTCGCGGCGGCCTCGATCACGGCGGGGTCCTTCGACTGGAGCGTGGTCTGAATGTCCACCGGACACCAGAAGTGCATCTTCCCACCGAAGCGCTCCGCGAGGAAGTCGATGCCGTGGAGTTCGGGCTGGTCGAACTGACAGACGTTGACGCCTGCCTCGAGCCAGTCCCCGATGACGTCGCGCACATACCCGCACGAGTGCAGCCACACGGTGACGCCGTGGCTCTTGGCGGCGTCGCACAGCCGCCTGAAGCACGGGATGAAGAGGTCCCGGTGGCAGGCGGGGCTCACGAGCAGACGGTCCTGGGTGCCCCAGTCCTCGCAGGCCATGACGCCGTCCACTCCGATCTCCGCGTAGCGGTGAATCACGCGCTCATAGATGTCCGTCACGTGACGAAGAAGGTTGGCCACCCGCTCGGGTTCGGCCGCGCAGTCCATGAGGAAATGCTGCAGTCCGCGGAGGTAGCGCGAGGTGTCGAAGGGCCAGCCCGTGCCGCCGAGCACGTAGTAGCCCTCCTCGTGAGCCTGGCGGCAGCGCTCGCGGGCCGTCTCGTACAGCTCGGAGCGGTCGAGTTGGGGCCAGTCGTAGCCCTCCATGTCGTCCCAGGAGCGCTGGAACACGCCCAGGTGCGGCTCCCCCTTGGTGATGCTCTCGAGGCGCCGCCACTCATTGCCCCAGAGGTCGACCATGTCCCAGTAGCCGTCGTGCTTCCGCCAGTCGCGAGCCCTGCTGTTCGGCGGGTCGCTGTATCGGACCCACCGGAGGTCGGACGGGAAGCCGCCGCCCATACCGTAAGGAATCCTGGGCGGATCGGCGAACGCGAGGCTCGTCTGGACGATCTCTCTGGGCGTCATGCAGGTACATTCGTGCGTCGGCAGGGAGGGCCTTCAGGAAGGGAGGCGGCCTTGGGCGGGCAATACTCAAGATGAGGAGGCAGGCACATGGTGTTCCAAGGCGTCGAGTTCCCGGAGGACCGGATACGCGAGATCTGCGAGCGCCGCTCGGTTCACTCCTGCGCGAGGGGCAACTCCGCCCGGACAGCGACGTGGACATGCTTGTCGAGTTCGTGCCTGGCACGCGGATCGGGCTCATCGGGTTCGCCTCCATCGAGAATGAGCTGAGCGACCTGCTGGGCCGCCGTGTCGATCTCAACACCGTTGGGTTCCGCGGGCCGTCGTTGGGACCGCGGATCGCCATGCAGGCGGAGGACGTCTATGTCCGCCCATAGGGCCCGACGCCAGGTGTGATGTAGTCGCACCTTGGAGTCCTGCCTTGCTCGACACGCCGTCTCTCTGATGGCCGCGCCGACGCAAGGCTCGCTCGCGTGGACGGCTGGCCGGGCGCAGGTGGCGGGCCGCCGCCGTCCGAAGTCAGGTGGCAATCAGGCGAGGGAGGGGCCCCATGTCCACCGTGGACTTCCAGTGCACCCACTGCGGCGCCCGCCTCCGCGCGCCGGCGGGGGACGCTCGGTCCGGCAAGTGCGGCAAGTGCGGTGAGAGCGTCTCTATCCCCGCCGCGCAGCCCGAACTCGGGGGCGACGAGCAGTGGTGGGTGCTCGACCAGGGGGCGGCGACCGGGCCAACCGCCGGAACCTCGATCCTCGTGTGGCTCGCCCAGGGAAGCCTCTCGCATCGCACGGCGGTCGCGGGCCCGGACGGCCGCTGGGTCCCTCTCAAAGACAAGGTCAGCCCCGAGGCGGCCCGTGAGGGGTTCGGGCGCTGGATGGAGGGCGCCGTCGCTCGGATACGGCTTGAGATCGACGTCCCGCCGGAGCAGGCGCGCGCCGCTCTTCTCGCGATGGACGGAAACGTCGCGGCCACCATGCGCGCGTTACGGGAGCCAAGCCCGCTGATCGAGGCGCCCTTTGACGGCAGCGAGCACAGGATCGACCACGACTTCGCCCGTCCGGGGGCGATGTGGCCGTCGTGGAGCGCGCTGATCGTCTCGTTCATCCTGTTCTCACCTCTCCCGTTCATCATCGGCGCCTTCGCCATCTTCAAGGGCACACGCTGGACCACCAAAGTCTGGGGCAAGCGGTACGCCCTGATGGGGGCGGCGGGGGCGGCGTCGCTTCTGCTGTGGCTTCTCTGCCAGATACCCCTCTTGCTGGTGGGCGAGCCCCTGCAGGGCCCGTAGCACGCGCCCGCTCGCCTGGAAGGATGAGACGTCCCGTGTGGTCCCTACCCGTACGTCGACTGCTCGCCGCAGCCGCTTCGCTCGGCGTGCTTGGCGGCATGACCGTAGCTCAGGAGGCCCCGATGCTCGTGAACGTCCCCGAGACCGACGGCCCGGCTGTGCGCCCGTGGAGGACCCTCGAACTCGCCACGGAGTGCGCTGGCATGTGGCTCGTGGCCGGCGACCTCGATGGCGACGGGGCCGCCGAAATCGTCTCCGCTCGGAACCGGAATCAGGCCGTCACCGCGGTCTCGGCGTACAAGCTGGATGGGACGCGCCTCTGGAGTTGGGGCGAGCCGAACGCCGGTCGAGCCGGGCTCACCTACGATGTGCCGCTGCAGCTCTATGACCTGGATGGTGACGGGTGCGATGAGGTGTTCCTGTCCATCGAGGGCTGGCTGGTCGTGCTGGAGGGGACAACGGGCCGTGAGCTTCGGCGCCACCGTCTGCCGGAGGGCTTGCCCATCGCGGACTGCATCACCTTCGCCGATCTGCGCGGCGTCGGCCGCCCGACCGACGTCATCGTGAAAACGCGCTACGAGAAGCTATGGGCCTTCACCGGCGAGTGGGAGCCCCTCTGGGAGTGGGCGCCCACCGACCACCGGACCTGCCACCACCCGACGCCGGGGGATCTGGACGGCGACGACAAGGATGAGATCATCGCGGCCTACACGGCCCTCGATGACGATGGAGCGCCGCTCTGGACGTTCGTCCCGGAGGGCGGACTGGGCGCCGGGCACCTCGATTGCTCGGAGGTCATCAGCGTCGCGCGTGACCGCGCCAACACCCGCATCGCGCTGACCTGTTGCGGTGGCAATGAGATCGCTGTGGTCGATGGAACCGGAAGCGCGGTCTGGCGGGTCACGGGCCATCACTTCGAGTCGGTCGATGTCGCCGCGCTCCGGAACGACGTTCCCGCGCCGCAGTGCATCGTCGACATCGACCACGCTCCCTACGGGGAATCGGAACTCTGGCTCATCGACGCGGAGGGGAAGCGCGTTCTGACTTATCGCATGGGCTACGGACGCCACCACCGCCTCATCGACTGGGACGGCGACGGTCTTCAGGACCTCGTGCTGCCGGAGGCGCGTCGCGTCATGAGTGGGCGGGGTGAGTGCCTGGCTCACTTCGTCGCCGAGACCGGAGAAGAACTGGAGGTAGAGGTTGTCCAGCCCGCCGACGGCGACCCCAACCCGCTCGGGTTCGTCGGGGATCTTGACGGCGATGGCCGGCGCGAGGTCATCCTCCACACCGCCGGCATGGTCTGGATCTACAAGTCCGACCGCACCCCAGTCACAGCGTGCCCGGTCGGGACGGGAGTGAACTGGACGCTGTACTGAACTACCGGAACAGCCGCGGAGCGAGCCGTGCGAGGTAGTCGCGCCAGAGCGGCCAGGTGTGCGCTCCGTCGGTCTCGGCGTACTCGTGCTCGACGCCTGCGTCGGTGAGTTCCCGAACGAACTTGTGGTTGTCCTTGAGCAGGAAGTCGTCCTTCCCGCACGCGATCCAGATGAGCTTCATCGCGGCGTTGACCGCCTCGGGGTCCTCGGCGAGTCTCGCGACGAGCCTCTCATGATCGCCGCAGGCCGAGCTGAACGCCCCTACCCAGCCGAATACGTCGGTGTTGTTGAGCCCGATCAGGAGCGACTGCCCGCCCCCCATCGAGAGCCCCGCGATGGCGCGCGACGGCTGATCCGCTTTCACGCGGAACGAGCGCTCCACGAGGGGCATCAGGTCGCCCAGGACGTCGCGCTCGAGCAACTCGCGGTTCCGCACCGACCAGGTCTCCCAGGGCTCGGTGTCCCATCCCGGCTCGGGCATGCCGTCCGGCATGACGACAAGCATGGGGACGGCCCGACCCTCGGCGATGAGGTTGTCGAGAATGATGTTCGCGCACCCGAACACAGACCAGCACGCGTCATCGTCCGTGTAGCCGTGAAGCAGGTAGAGGACCGGGTGCTCCGCATCGGGGCTCTCGAAGTACCCGGGCGGAGTGTAGATGTGCACACGCCGCCGCGCCCGGCAGGCGGCCGAGTCGTACCACATGATGGTGAGCGCCCCGTGGGGGACGTCGCGCCACTCGTCCAGCCGCGGGGCCTCAGCCGGCCCGGGTACTTGGACGTAGCCCCGAGCGCCGCGCGGGATCGCGAAAAGGGTGGGGCTGACGGGGTCCACCG
>CAZCER010000254.1:0-7305 GCA_964497385.1 uncultured Armatimonadia bacterium
TCGGCCAACGTCGGCCAAGCGGCGGCTCGCGCCGCGGAGACCCCGCACGGCGCGAGCGCCCACATCACCCACTACGACTTGGACGTGGTCCTGGACCCACCCTCGCACAGCCTGGAGGCCGCCGCGGCGTGCGCGTGGCAGGCTGTAGCCGAGGTCTCCGAGGTGTGTTTCGACCTGCGTTCGGACCTCCGCGTCACGTCCCTCACCGACACGACCGGCGAAGCGCTGGAGTACGACCGCGACGAGGACGGCCGGATGACCGTGAGGCTTCGCGAGCGCGTCGCGGCCGGAGAGGGGTTCACCATCCGTCTGGCCTATGCGGGGGTCATCAACGGTCCCTTGGGGGGCGCGAACAACCAGCGCGTGTGGGACTACATCGGGGAGGAGGGGACCTACGTCCGGTTCGAGGCCGGCTGGTACCCGATGGTGACGGGGGACCGCGCGACGGCCGATCTCGCGTTCGACACACCCGAGGGCTGGACGGTGGTCTCCTCGGGCTCGTACGAGCCGACGGACGATGGCCGCTCGCACTGGAAGGTGACCTTCCCGGCCGGAGGGCTCTCCTTTGCCGCCGCCCCGTACGAGCACACGGAGGACGCGAGCGGCCCTGTGCCTGTTCACTGCTATGTGTATCCGAAGCACGCGGACCGCGCCGAGACGTTCGCGAAGCTCTGTTCCGAGATCCTCGCGCTGTACGGCGACCTTTACTCCCCGTATCCCTTCGAGCGCTTCTCGGTGGTTGAGATCCCGGACCTCTACGGGGGAGGCCACGGCGATCAGGGCTTCGTGATGCTCCAGTCTCAGGCGTTCGAGGGCGAGCCCGACGCGGAGTTCCTCGCGCACGAGATGGCGCACAACTGGTGGGGAGGGCTCCTGAGTTGCTCGGAGACCGAGTTCCCCATTGAGGGCTTCGCCACGTACTCTCAGGCGCTTTGGCGAGAGCACACGGATGGGCCCGAAGGGCTTCGCGACGCCATGCTGGAGCAGGCCGAGGCGGTGCTCATCAACTCGATCGACAACGCGGACGAGATCCCCTGCTACGAGTCGGACGACGGTCCGCTCCTCTATGAGAAGGGCGCGTGGATCCTGCACATGCTCAGGCGGCTGCTCGGGGACGAGAAGTGGCGCGCGGCCGTGAAGAGCTTCTGTGAGGCGAACGGAGGTCGCGACATCGCCTGCGCAGACCTCGAGAAGGCCTTCTCCGACGCCTACGGCGAGCCACTCGACGGGTTCTTCGAGCAGTGGCTGTACGGGACTGGCGTGCCGTGGGTGCGCGGGGAGATGACGGTGGAGGGCGGGGAGACGCGCGTCACGCTCAACCAGGTGAGGATCGTCGGGTCGGAGCCTGACGGGAGCTGGAAGACGGAGCCGAGCGACTTCCGCCTGCTGGTGGATGTGCTTGTGAAGACCCCCGATGGCGAGGAGCGGGCGGAGGCGTCGCTGGAGGCCCCGAGCGCCGAGGTCATCGTCCCCGGCGAAGGCCAGGCGCTTGCGATCGACCCCGACTGCTGGGTTCTGGAGCACTCGAAGGGGTTGGTTGGGGAACTCGACCGGGAGCTGGGCGGGCTCGGGTCCGGCTTGGGGGGCGAACTTGAGGGCCTGGAGGCGGAGATCGAGGAGGAACTGCGGAGGGAACTCGGCACCCTCGGGGAGTAGGACGATGCGAATCGATCTGAACCGTAGTGGGTCACATCTGATGCGAGACTAAACGGATCAGCTTCTATCGATACGTTCTTGACATGATATGATACGGTATGCAACCATGCCTGGCAGACCGTTCTCCGAGGAGGCCAGACATGGGACGCAAGGGCTTCACACTCATCGAACTGCTCGTGGTCATCGCCATCATCGCCATCCTGGCTGCCATTCTGTTTCCCGTCTTCGCCAAGGCCCGAGAGAATGGTCGCCAGACGTCGTGTCTCTCGAACCTGCGCCAGTGGGGCACCGCAGCGGTCATGTACTCCGAGGACTACGACGAGATGATCTGCCCTCACTGCCTCCGCGATTTCGACACCCTCGGGCCGGTCAGCGCGTACTGGTTCGAACTCCTTCAGCCATACACGAAGAACCTCCAGATCCTGATCTGCCCCTCCCACCGAGGGGCTGTAGGTGGTCACGACATCGTGGGCAGCTACGGCTACATCTGCGACGGGTTCACTCTCGATCCCTCGAACGTGAACTACACCGGGCTTCCGTATCGTGGGCTGGGCGCCACGGCCGCCATTGTCACCCCCTCGCAGATGATCATGGTGGGCGAGTCGGAGAAGGCGACCTGCAGGACGTGCCCCAAGTACCACGACCATGGGGCGCCCGACCACCCGCCGGTCTGGCCCGTGCAGGACCAGCGCCACAACGGCGGCAGCGTCTACATGTTCTACGACGGCCACGCGAAGTGGGCTCGGTATGACAGCACCATCAGCCCGCACGACATGTGGAAGAACATCGAGTAGGGGGCGAGACGATGAGCACCGCCTATCGCGCTGTGGGAGTGGTCCTCGTCCTGGCGGCCGTAGGAGGGGCAGTGTGGTTCCGGACGACGCGCTCGAACGCTCAGGCGAGCGTCGCCTCCGTGAGCACCGAGGTCTGTGAGGAATGCGCGCTTCCGCCCGCCATGGCCGGGTCGGGAGAGCCGACCCCGGACATCCCCACAGGCTCCGGCCTGCCGTGCCTCGCTGAGTTCGGCTCGGACGAGTGCCCCGACTGTCAGGAGATGGCCGCGACGCTCACAGCGCTCGAGCCGAAGGTCGCCGGACGGCTGGACATCGTGCGCGTGGACACCGACGAGTTTCCGAGAGCGCCGCAGGAGTGGAAGCTGCGCTTGATCCCGACCCAGGTGGCCGTTTCGGCCGAGGGAGAGGAACTCTGGCGGCACGAGGGCGCCATTGGCGAGGACGACCTCTTGGCCGAACTGGAAGCCGCGGGGGTTTCGCTCATCTCGACGGAGCCCGCCGACCCGAAGAGCTGACATGACCGATCCGATCGCCGAGGCGATGGCCGCCGGCGGGCCGTGGCTCGTACCGCTCGCTTTCGTTGGCGGCCTCTGCACGTCCCTGAATCCGTGCGCCTATCCGATGATGGCGGCGGTGATCGCTTCCGTCTGGGCGCACGGGGAGCGCTCCCCGGGGCGCAACGCGCTCCTGGCCGGGGTCTTTCTCCTCGGGCTCGCGTTCGTGTACTGCGTCTTGGGCGTGCTGGGCAGTCTGCTCGCGCCGCTTCTCGGGCTCTCCAAGACGCACTGGGCCTATGTCGCGGGCGGAGTCTGCATCGTCGCCGGAGCGGTCATGGCGCAGGTCGTCCGGATCGAGATCCCGTCATTCTCCGGCGTCGCGCGTTTCTGGGAGCGGCTGCACGGCTACCCCGGCGCTTTCGTGCTGGGAGTCCTGATGGGCGTGGTGGCGACGCCGTGCGCGACGCCCCCCCTTGTCGCGATCCTCTCGGTCGCGGCGGCGCGGCAGGCGGCCGCACTGGGCGCGCTCCTCATGTTCGTGTACGCCATCGGGCACGGCCTGCCGGCGATCCTCATCGGGCTCCTCGCAGGACACGTCGGCGCTCTGGAGCGCTTCGCCTCGAAAGGCCGGACGCTGCAGATCGTCGGTGGGTGGCTGATGATCGCGCTCGGCGTCTTTCTCGTCGCGACCGCGTAGCCCGCGCTACTCCTCCGCCCTGGTGTAGAGCCACCAGCCCGGCCTTCCGCCGCCTGTCGGCTGGCGCTCCAGGTACACCGTCCACTCGGACCCGTCATCCATCCGTAGGGAGTAGAGGTGCTTGTGCACGTACGGGCCGGGACCCGGCTTGCCCGTGCTCCGGCACTGCCGCGTGGTTCGCCAGCGCCGCAGCACCTCGCGCACGCGGTACTCCCGCTCGCGCCAAATGAAGCTGCGCGGTACGCCGGGCTCACCCGAGGCCATCGCGGCGGTCTCGAGCGTGGTCTCGCCGAGTCTGATCGGTTCACTGATTAGCGTGCCACGCGGCGTGTCCGCCATGGTTCGGATCGCCTCCTCATCCGGTAGGGCAGACACATTGGCGCGCGGCTTTGGTTACGCCCCCGTGACCTTCCGCCACCCCGCCATGGCGCGAGCGGCCGACTCGTCGGGCGGGAGCGTCGGGAGTTCCTTGCTGAAGGTCTCAGTGGAAAGGTAGTCGCCGTACCCGATCCGCCGCAGCGCCCCAACGAAGCCCACGAGGTCGATGACGCCCTCGCCCGGGAGGAGCCGCTCCATGTCCATCTGCTCGTCGCGCGGCTTGTCCGGCGCGTCGTTGATGTGCACATGTACGACCTCCGAGGCGGGCAAGGCGGCGAGTTCCTCGACCGTGTGCCCCGCCGTGAACCAGTGGAAGCTATCGACGAGGAGCCCGAGATTCGGCTCACCGATCTCGTCCTCCATCTCGAGGAGCTGGTCCATGCGGAAGATGAAGTCATGCTTCGCCCCGCGGCAGGTCTTCGGACCCACCCACTCGAGCCCGAGGCGGCAGCCATGGTCGGCGAGCACCCGGGCGCACTCCCCGAAACGCGCGACAGCGAGGGCCCGGAGTTCGGAAGGGTCGTCATCGGTGCTCGGCGGGATCCAGGTGCAGCAGCGCGTGCATCCGACGGATTCGGCGAGCGCGGCCTGCTTCGCGAGGACCGCGATCCCCTCGCGGAACCGCTCCTGGGGAGCGCGCCAGTCCACGGGCAGTCCCCAGGACGCGGGTTGGACGCCGAGTTCCGCGAACCACTCGCGCGCGCCCGCGAGCGAGCGTTCGGCGATCAGGGCTTCGATCGCGTCCATGCCGGCCTCCGCGCCCTCGTAGCCATGCCGAGCGGCGAGTTCGAACTGCTCCTTGAGCGAAAGGCCACCGCCGAGGATGACCGGGTGGAGTGCGAGTTTCACAGGCGTCCTCCCATTCGTAAGGCGCCCGGACGGGCGCCTGGTGCGCGTCGCCGCGCCCCTTCGCCGGAGGCGCGGCGATCCCTCGCCGCGCGCGTTCGGTCCCGCGGCGCGTGGTATACTCAAGGCTTCCCGTCTGAAGGGACGATCCTGTTGGTCATCGAGCTTGAGAAGCCACCCGTCTTCCGTGACGAGCAGCGCGTCGTCGCGCGCCAGAAGCGCCTTCGCTCCGCGATCCACGGGAAGAGGGTCTGCGTGTTCATGGGAGGCGATTCGGGGGAGCGCGAGGTGTCTCTCCGTTCCGGCGCCGGGGTCGCCCACGCCTTGCGGGAGTGCAGCGAGGCGCGCGTGATGAGCCTCGACGTGCACTTCGAGTCCCTCGAACTCGAGGCGATCTCCTGCCGGTACGACCTCATCTACAACGCGCTCCATGGCGGCCGAGGCGAGGACGGCACGGTGCAGGGCTATCTGGATTGCGTCGGGGTCCCCTATACGGGTCCCGGCGTGCTGGGGTGCGCGGTCGCGATGGACAAGGTCGTTGCCAGCCAACTCCTGGCCCAAGCCGGGATCGCGGTTCCCGAGTTCGTGGCTGTCGGCCGAACGGACGATCCGGCCGCCGTGTCCGACGAGGCGCTCGACACGATCGGTCTCCCGCTCGTGACGAAGCCGAGGCGCGAGGGCTCCTCGCTTGGAGTGACCTTCTGCCACGACGCCGCGGCCCTTCGCACCGCGGTGCGGGAACTCGTTCGCGAGTACGGAGAAGGCCTGATCTGCGAACTCGTGCCGGAGCCGGAGGTCACGGTCGGCATCCTCCATGGGCACCCTCTCGGAGTGCTCGAGCTGCGTGCGAAGCGGGAGTTCTACGACTACACGGCCAAGTACACGAAGGGTTTGACCGAGTTCATCATCCCCGCCCAAGTGGCCGCTCCGGTGTACCAAGCGTGCCTCGAGACCGCGGTCGCGGCGGCCGAGGCGCTCGGGTGCCCCGAGATGTGCCGAGTGGACATGCGCATCGCACGCGACGGAACGCCGAAGGTCATGGACGTGAACACCAGTCCGGGCATGACGGAAACGAGCGATCTCCCGGCCGGCGCCGCGCACGTTGGGCTCAGCTACCCGCAACTCGCGCTAGAGGTGTTGGGGACGGCGCTTGTGCGGGCCGGTGTGATGGACGCGGAGGAGTGGATGTGAGCGGCGCCCCCTCGCCAGGCCTGATGGTCGTCGCCCTGGTGCTGGGCGGTCTCGTGCTGCTCAGGATGACCGCCCTGGGAGCGTCCTGTGCGAGGGCGCGTGGTGAAGGCGATCGGGTGCTCGGCTGGGTGGTGTGCGTGTGGCTCTGCGCGCTCGGCGCGATGGCGTTCGCCGGTCTTGCGCTCTATCTCTGGCAGTGGGACTTCTGGCAGTCGCTGGAGCGGTCCAAGACGGGGCAGGAGAGCCCCGCGGTCGTGTGGAGCGGCTTCGCTGGCGCCCTTGTGGCGTTCGGCCTCCTGTTCCGGCTGCTGCGCCTCCTGAAGTGGGGCATCGGCGAGCCACCGACGCCTGATGAACTGGCGCGGTCGGACCGGGAGACCGAGGAGCGGCCGGCGCGTAAGGACGACGCTGACGAGGCGTCGAGTGAGGAAGAGAGGTTCGAGCGATGAGTGGCAAGGTAGTGCTCGCGTATTCCGGCGGTCTCGATACATCCGTCGCCGTCCGCTGGATCAAAGACACGTATGACCTCGACGTCGTGGCCGTGGCCGTCGATGTGGGCGAAGAGGCCGACTACGCGGCGATCATGGACCGCGCGCGACAGGTGGGCGCGATCGAGGGCTCCCGCGTCATCGACGCGAAGAAGGCCTTCGTGACCGACTACGTCTGGCCCGCCTTGCGCGCCGGCGCCTGCTATGAGGGCAAGTACTACCTCGCGACGGCTCTCGCACGGCCGCTCATCGCGAAGCTCCTGGTCGAGGTCGCGCGCGAGGTCGGCGCCACGGCGGTGTCGCACGGCTCGACCGGCAAGGGCAATGACCAGGTCCGTTTCGACGTGACCTTCGCCGCCTACGCGCCCGACCTGAAGATCATCGCCCCCGCGCGCGTTTGGGGCATGACCCGTGAGCAGGAGATCGAGTACGCGGAGGAGCGCAACATCCCGATCCCGATCGGGAAGAAAGCGCCCTACAGCATTGACGTGAACCTCTGGGGCCGCTCGGCCGAGGCCGGGGTGCTCGAGCAGGCCGACAAGGAGCCGCCCGAGGACGCCTTCGCCTGGACCGTGAACCCGATGGACGCGCCGGCCGAGCCTCAGTACGTCGAAGTGCGTTTCGAGAAGGGCGTTCCGGTCGCTCTCGACGGCGCCGCGATGGCTCCGGTCGAACTCGTCGAGGCCGCAACGAAGCTCGCCGGCAAGCACGGCATCGGGCGCGTGGACATGATCGAGAATCGCCTCGTCGGGATCAAG
>CAZCER010000255.1:0-7272 GCA_964497385.1 uncultured Armatimonadia bacterium
ATCTACACTCTTTCCCTACACGACGCTCTTCCGATCTCGGACATGGTGTGGTGCGGGACGTCGAAGCAACCTCTCACCTCGACGCCTGAGGGGACGATGAGCGACCCCGAGCACCGGTAGAGCCCGGCCGGGATGTAGACGGTCCCGCCTCCGGCGTCGCCCGCCGCATCGAGAGCGGCCTGAAGCTGCACGGTGTTGTCGGTTGCGTTCGGGGATGCCGCGAAATCGCTCACATGGATGAGCGCCGCGGTCCTCGGTCGGGGGTCGGGCGGGGGCTCGTACGGCTGGATGGCCGGCGCGGCGAAGCCCATGCCTCCGTCGGCCCGCTGCACCGCCCAAGCGTCACAAGCGGCGGCGATGGGCTCGGGGCACTCAAACCGGCTTCCGAGCGCGCGCGCGAGCCGCACGTGCGGGCCGAGGTCCATCCCGACGCCAGGGCCTGTCACCGTGCAGCCATAGAGCGCGACGGCGCCGGCCGAGGCGCGCGCGCCAGCCTGGTTCCAGCCGGTCAGTTCGCAGTGCTGAAGCGTGAAGGTCGCGTCGCCTTCGGCGACAAGCGCCGCCTTGCACTCGCCGAGCCCTTCCAGCCGGCAGGAACTGAGCTGCACGGCCGTGTTCGCGAGCGTCGGGGCGCCCAGCACCGGGGCCCCGGTCGCCGAGAAGGCGCAGCCGGTCGCCATCAGTCCCACGCCGTTCAGGTGCGTGAGTTCGAGCCCGACCGCGCACTCCGTGAAGTGGCAGTCGTACATCTGGGCGTTCGTGGTGCCCTGGGCGCCCTCTCGAACGCGAAGCCCCGCTCGGTACCCGCGCACGTGGAGTCCGCGCAGGTACTCCCAGTCGCTCCGCCCCATATCGAACGCGACCGCGGTCTCCGAGAGCTGCCGCGCCAGGGCAGAACGCTCGGCGTCGGTCTCGGGGGCGCCCGGAAGGCCGGAGTCGGCCCAGATCGACGGATCGAAACGGATGTCACAGAGCCGCCCGATGTCGGTGCAGGTGTCGACGAAGACCCCCACGCTCAGCGGGGCGCCGTACACGTTGCGGATCGTGTGGAGTTCGTTCCACTCAGGACCCACACCGATGCCCTTGTAGGGGTTCACGAGCGTCACGTTGTGGACGGTGTAGTTGTCGCCGCCCTTGTCGAGCGATGTGTGGATGGTCCACGGGTACGGCGTCACGTTCTCCGCATCCTGCTCCGGGTGCCAGACGACCGCCTCGCGCAGACCGGAGCCGCGCTCCAGCGTGATGGCCGCCGGCTCGTCTTCCTGGCCCTTGCCCGCGTAGATCATGAGGAGCGTGCACTCCCGGGCGAGCGCCTCGCCCGGAGGGGCCCAATCGCCTCGAAGCGTCACGCCCTCACGCACCGTGATCGGTCTCTCCAGACGGTACGGTCCCGCGGAGAGGAACACGACGCCTCCGCCGGCCGCGGCGACCTCGTCCACGGCCGCCTGGATGGCGGGCGCGGCGTCCTCCTGGCCGATCGGCGAGAGGACGGCCGAAGCGATGATGTAGTCGGCGGTCGGGTGGACGGTCTCTACGAGGACGGGCCGCTGCGGCTGTGCGAGAGCGACCGATGCGAACACAAGAACCACCCCGGCTCCAAGCGTTGCGCGTGTGACGCGTACGGACATGCGATCCTCCCGGCAGGCGCTACATGGGGTACATCAGGTGGGGACCCCGCAGTCGCTCGAACCTCTCGACGCCTTCGTCCGCGATCCCGAGCATCTCGGCGTAGCCGGCTCCCGCGTAGAACGCCTCGATGAACTTGCGGCTCCCGCAGAGGCGCTCGAAGCCCGAGCGGTTTGGCTCGAACTCGTCACACTCGTCACGGAACGCGGTCAGAAGCGCGACGCCAAGGGGAAGGGAGCGGAACGCGTACGGGTCGGTCAGGCGCATCCGAACGCCGTGGCACTCAACGCCCGCGTACGGGTAGATCGTGCCCGGCTCCGGGGTGAAAGCGACCGTCTCGAACGCGACATGCTCGACGCCGCACGCGCGCACGGCCTCGAGGACCTCTTCGGCCTCGACCCACGGCGCGCCAACCGCTTCGAAGGGGATGTCGGTCCCCCGCGCCATCGAGAGGTTGCTCGACTCCATCAAACACGGCCCCGTGTAGAGAATCGCCTGTTCGACCGTGTGGAGGTTCGGCGACGGACCCACGTAAGGGAGCTTCGTGTCCCACATCAGCATCCCGCGCGTCCAGCCCTCGCACGGCACGACGGTCAGGTTGCAGTCGCGGCCGAACTCGGCCGCGAAGAGCAGGGCGCACTCGCCGACGGTCATGCCGTGACGCATGGCGATCTCGTGCGCCCCGACGAAGGACCGGAACTCCGAGTCGAGGATCGGCCCCTCGACCGCGACGCCCCCGACGGGGTTGGGCCGGTCGAGGACGATCATCTCAACCCCGTTCTCTCCCGCCGCCTTCATCGCGTGCGAGAGAGTCGAGATGTAGGTGTAGAACCGCGCGCCGACGTCCTGGATGTCGTAGACGAGCGCGTCGACGCCCTCGAGCATCTCCGGGGTCGGCTCGCGCGTCTCGCCGTAGAGGCTGAAGACCTTCACGCCGGTCTTCGCGTCGACCTCATCCTCGATCCGCGCGTGGTCGCTCTCCCCGCGGATGCCGTGCTCGGGACCGAACAGCGCCGTCAGGTTCACCCTTGGGGACTCGGCGAGCACATCGGCCGTGAGTTCCTGGTTCTTGTTGAACCCCGTGTGGTTCGTGATCAGCCCCACGCGCTTGCCCTCGAGCAGATCAAGCCGATCCTCAACGAGCACATCGCAACCGAAACGCACGTTCACGCCTGTCGCCTCCTTGAGCTAGCCGAACGGGTTCTCCGGGTCTTGCGGTCCCTCGTCGCCCCCAGGGTTCTCCGCCGCGTCCACCGGCGCCTCGTGGCCGAGTGCGCGCTCGGCCTCCTGCCTCAGCTCCGCGGCTTTGGCCGCGTCGCCCAGCCCGTCGTACGAGGCCGCCTGCGCGCGCAGAAGACGCGAGCGCAACTCACCGACCGGTTCCGCCTGTCCCAGAAGACCCTCGGCCTCGGCCAGAGCCGTCAGCGCCTCCTGGCGCAGCCCGAGGGAGTTCAGCGCCTCGGCATGCACCAGGCGAGCCGCGGCCCGGGCGCGGCCATCGGCTCCGGCGGCATCCAGCCCGGCTATCGCTGAGGACATCAGGAGCGCGACGCGCCCGAACTCGCCGGGGGTGTTGACCCCGTCGAGCCCGAGCATCTCGGTGAGACCCGGCTCGAGGACGGCGTCGGCCCCGACGTCCGCGAGCAACGCCGACGCGCTCGCCGCGTCGCCGGCTCGGGCGGCGATGCCCGACCGAAGCAGCCTCGCCACGGTGCTCGGCCACCAGTTCTGTCCGCCGATGGACGCAAGCACCGCGTCGGCGTCCGCCTCTCGCCCTGCGCCAAGCAGGCAAAGCGCGGTCCGCGCGGCGTGGTAGGCCAGGCTGTCCGCGTCCATGCCGGTCTCGCCAAACCGCGCGAGCGCGGTCCGCATCAGCTCGGCGGCCTCGTCGTGCCTGCCGGCCAGATCGAGATAGGTGGCCACCTCAACGGCCATCCACGGTTCCGAGCGAACGTCGGCGCGAGCCACATCGAGAAGCGGGCCGGCGGCTTCGGCCGCAGCGCCGTCGTTGCCGAGGTGATGTTGCGCCCACATGCGGAGCGAGGCGCTGCGTTGTCGCGGCCAATCCGGGTCGCCCGTGCCAGCCGCCTCATCCGCCCGCGTGACCGTGGTGAGAACTCGGAACGGGTCATGGATCTCCCGATAGGCCTCGCCCAACGCCAACCAGCCCCGGGCCGCCCACGCGCCCTCCGCCGCCGCGCGCTCGAGTTCCCGCTCCGCCGCCGCAAGGTCCCCCTCGAGCGTCTCCCGGGCGGCGTCGACGGCGCTCTCCGCCTCGGGACCGCCCTCTCGATCCGCGCGCTCGCGCGCCTCCTGCAGCATCCGGCCGTCCAACGCCGCGCAAGTGAGGCGCAGCAAGGCCCTCTCCGCATGCGCGTCCTCGGGGAGCGCTTCGGCCCAATCGCGCACCGGCGCGGCCTGCATTCCGGCCCCGGCGCGCGCGAGCGCTTCGCCGAGTTCGCTCAGGGCCGACAGGCGCGCATCCTGATCCTCGAGGGTCATCGCGGCCGCTGCGGCTCTCTCGAAGTGGGTGATCGCCCGCTGCTTGTCGCCCGCGACCGTCGCCAACCGGACACCCGTGACGCCGGCTCGAACGCGCTGCTCGGGGGATGCATCGGGACCGACGAGAGCGTCCATCTCATCGAGCAGCCCCAGCTCCGCCACGCGCTCGGGAGCCACGTCCGCAAGCGTCCGGAGGAGCCCCAGCCGCATGTCGGCGGTCTCCGCGCCGCCGAGGCTCGTTGTGAGCATCCCCACGAGGCGGCCGAGCACGGCCTCATCCTCACGCCCGGCGGAGGCGATCTGACGAAGGAGGCTCTCGGCCGCCCAAGAGCCGTCGCGCCCGGTGGTGACGCGAAGCAGCTTCTCGGCCGCAGCGAACGCGGCGTCGAGCCGTCCGACGCCGGCGGCGCCCGAGCCAAGCCGATGGGCGCTCGACACGAACGGCTCGTAGGACGGTCCGGGCGGGACCTCCGACGGCAGCGCGGCGATGGCGGCCTCCAGTTCGTCGCCGAGTCCTGCAATCTCCGCGCCCTGTGCGGCCAGAGTCGCAAGCCAACCAAGGGCCAGATCCGCGTGCCGCGAACTCCCGGCCTTCTTGGCGGACGCAAGGGCGTCGAGCAGATCCGCGGCAGCCGATTCGCCGTCTCCCGCGCTCCGGGCGAAGACGGCGCGCGCCACCAGGGCCTCGGCGCGGAGAACCCCGTCCTCCCGCGCCTCCGCGACGCTCAGGAGATGCCCAAGGACCTCGCCGAGGCCCTCAACGTTGGCCGGAGCGTCGCCTCCCGACGCGAGTTGCCTCGCGATGTCCCGGCCGGACTGGACCGCGTCGGCCTCGGCGCCCGCGACGGCGAACTCGGTCTCGCCCCAGTAGGTCGCCCGTTCACGAAGCGACTGGGCCTCGCCATAGCTTGGGGCCGCGTCCTGGCCCGCCGCCGACGCGATGGTCAGGAGTGACCCGAGCAGTGCGACGAACGCCGTGCGCCGCATGGAGAACCCTCCTTCCGAACTGACCGCGCGGCGCGAAGCGGCGCCGAGCAAGGTGGCTTGCGGAGGCGAGCGCCGCGCGGACTACACCAACCCGATGTCGCATTCGAACAGCCGTCCCCAGGGAAGCGATACGCGGTAGTGCACATCGGGCTCCGCGAGGCCCTCGGCGTCGGCGATGCGCGGCAGCTCCGCCTCGAGCCACGCCTCGGCGCGCGGAGCGTAGGGACCGAGGTCCACGGGGCTGGCGCCCCAGCCCGAGACCTCGCTCTCCAGCCGCTCGCGAGCGATCGCTTGGTACGCGACGTCGTCGAGGAAACGCTCCTGCCGGAAGCGCTCGAGTTCGGGGGAGCCAAACGCGCCGCTCGCCGACGCCACGGCAAGGAAGCTCGCCGCCGTGCCGAGGGTGTTGCCGGCGGTGTTCCACGCGGCGTAGACGGCCGGCTTTCGCAGGAGCCCCTCGCCGCGCAGGCGCCGAACGAGCGGAAGGTAGGCGCCGTTGGCGACGCAAGCGTCCGCGAGGGCGACGGGCCCGCGGGCCGAACGGAGGGCCTCCACCGTCGCATCGAGCCATCGGTCGTCTGTCGGTGGAAGCGACGGGAAGTCGTCTCCGGTCAGATCGGTCGGTTGCGGCAAGGGCGGCGCGACCAAGAGCAGCGGGTCTCCGGTCCCGCCAAGCATGGCCCCGGTGGCGCGCACCTGTCCCTCCGCCGTCTCGCGGACGGGTCGATCTTCGAATGGGGCGACGTGGTCGGCCCCCTCCGGTGGCTGGCACCGCAGTGCGAGGCGCGGCGCCTGGCCCGCCGCCGAGAGGATGACGCGCGCCAGCAGGACCACCGACAGCTCATCGGCCCCCGGATGCAGCAGAGCGTGGTCCTGCACGCCGAGGTCGGCGATGACCTCGCGCAGCCGAGCCTGTTCGGAGCGGTGGAGACCGTGCGGGCGGCAGTCCTCTTGCGTGAGGGCCACAAAATCGGCGACGCTTCCGGCCACCATCTCGACGGCCGCGCGGTTCACCGTGTGGTTCCGGGCGCGCACGCGAAGGAACACGTCGAGGAACTCCGAGGGGATCCGGGCGGTCACGGTCTCGAGAGCCGATGCCGCCGAGTCGTCCCCCGCGTCGAGGCGACCGCGCAACTCCGAGTACTGCGCCATGTCCTGGTAAAGCTGCATGTCCTCCGACGCGCCGACCGTGATCGTCGCCCGCATCAGCACCGAGCCGAGAGCGCGCGGCCCGCGCACGCGCCGGAGCGCCCGGCGCAGATGCCCAAGGCGCAGCCGGATCTGCTCCTCGGTCGCGCGAGGCGTCCGTGAGGCGACCAGCCCTCCGTGGACGGCCATCTCGAGGCAGACCGCGCAGCCGTCGCACTCGTCCGCGACGCCCACCAGCCAGTCGAGAACGGCGTCCGCGTCGCCGGCCTGGAGGAAGCGCCCGAGCAGTCGGCGCGGCGGCATGAGGAGTTCGACGCCCGCGAGAGCCGCCAGGCGGCGTGGGAAACGCACGTGGCACGGACGATCGTCGAGCGGGACAAGCGCGACTCTCATAGCTCCGTCGTCTCTGTCGACCGGGGCGCCAACGGGCGGCGGCGCGGGCAGCCTGGCGCCGCGGGACCGATCACAGGATGAACGCGCGCCAAAGGGCTACACGCCCTGCAGCACCGTCAGGCAATCCACAAGCAAGGCCGACGCCCAGCCGTGAGGCGCGGCCCAGTAAGGGTATCCGTTCCAGGGTATCAGCTCGGGAAGCTGGCCGGTCGGGGTGGCGTGCCGAAGCGCCGTGCGAACGTAGCGCTCGGCGGCGGCCACGTGCTCCCGAACCACCGCATCGGGGCCGCCGGCCTTGGCGAGCCGCAGGTGCGCCCGAGCCGTCCAGAGCGTGTTCACCGCCGCCGGGCCCCCACCCATGTAGGACTCCCACTGGAAACGCAGGATGGCGTCCCCGCCTTCGACGGGCACGGCGAGATGCTCTTCGATGGCGCGGACCATACATTCCGCCATCGCGCGCTCCGCCGGGACGGCGAGGTCAAGCAGCGAGAAGGGGTCGAAGACTCCGAGGGTCGAGGAGTCGTACGTCATGTCCAGGTCGCGGTTCTCGTTGAGTCCCCGCGCGAACCGTCCCTCGTCCTCGATCCACAGCTTCGCGAGCACGGCGGCCTTGAT
>CAZCER010000256.1:0-7256 GCA_964497385.1 uncultured Armatimonadia bacterium
CGTCTGAACTATCCGGAATCTCCGGATAGTTGCCTCAGGCTCCAGTTCGCGCTCCTCGTAGACGTTCTGGATGTGCTCGCTGACGGTTTTCACCGATCGCTGGTAGATCTCGGCCATCTGGCGCTGCGTGAGCCACACGGTGTTGTCGGCGAGGCGGACCTGGACTTGGGCGGCGCCGGCCTCGTCGCGGTAGAGGACGAACTCGCCCGAAGGGTCGCGCG
Source organism: uncultured Armatimonadia bacterium (assembly GCA_964497385.1). Taxonomy (GTDB): domain Bacteria; phylum Armatimonadota; class Zipacnadia; order UBA1398; family UBA1398; genus CAZCER01. The sequence continues at coordinate 222 of CAZCER010000256.1, forward strand.
GGAGGAGTGCACTATCGTGGTAGTCGTTCCCCATGCCATCGCCTCGCACGGACGCTACTAACACCTTGTGGTCGCAGAACATCAGTTCGCATCTGTGCCGGGGATTCCTTCCTGTGTGCGGAGCCAGGAAGGAGACGCCAGGCGGCGGGCCAATCGGGACGCGGAGCCAGACAGAGCCAGGACCAACTGACAACGAGGGGCCCCTCACCCTTCCCTCTCCCCGCAGACGCTTCGCGCGGGGAGAGGGGATACCGCCCGCCTCGCGCGGGGAGAGGAAGCACGTGCCAAGCGGCGGCAGGTGAATCGAGGAGGAGTGCGGATCATGCGGTGGATGCACGGCGTGGCGGCGGGTGTGACGCCCGTAACCCTCTCCTAACACCTCGGGCGAAGGCCCCGTGGCCCGTTGCGGCGAACCTCCGACGCCGTGCCGGGCCGCAGGGGTGACGCGGCCCGCGCCGGAGGCATCCCGACCCAATCGCGACGCGATGGCGTCCACGGCCCGCCCCGGCCGGGAGAGGCAAGGATGACGAACGACCCGTTATCGCTCAGGCGCTGGCAACGCCGCATCTTCGTCACCGTCTGGATCACCTACTTCAGCTACTACCTCTGCCGCTACAACATGCCGATGGCGAAGTCGCGCCTGTGCGAGGAGTTCGGCTGGACGGCCGAGGGGATGGGCGTTGTGTTCTCCGCTCTCACCCTCATGTACGCGGTCGGGCAGTTCGTAAACGGCCAGCTCGCGGACCGTTTCGGCAGCCGCACGATCGCCACCATCGGGGCGCTCGGGTCGGCCGCGATGAACCTGGCGGTCTTCGCGCTGGTGTGGGTCATCCCGTCCGGCGCGCTGCCCGGCCATACCGTGCTTCTCCTTGTCAGCGTGTTCTGGGGCGCGAACGGGTTCCTGCAGGCGATGGGTTGGTCACCGATGGTGCGGGTGATGACCCACTGGTTCCCGGTCGAGGGGCGCGGCAAGGTGATGGGCTTCCTCGGCACCTGCTACCAGTTTGGCGGGGCGTTCGCATGGTTGCTCGCCTTCTTCCTCACGGGGTACTTCGCGAAGGAGATGGGCGGCGACTGGCGCGCGGTCTTCTGGGTTCCGGCGCTGCTGCTCGCGCTCGTGGGCCTGTTCCACTGGAACCGCATCCGCAACCGCCCGGAGGACGTCGGGCTCGGGCCTGTCGTCGATGACGGCGACGCGTCCGACGAGGGGCGCGTGCGGGGCATCGGCGAGAACATGCTTGCCACGCTCCGGAACCCGTACCTGTGGGTGGTGGCCGGGTCGTTCTTCATGCTCGACGTGAACCGCTACGGGTTCGTGAACTGGCTGCCGTCGTTCCTCGAGGACGCTCGCACCGTCGAACCGACGGGCATCATGGCGAACTTCAAGGAGATCACGAAGCAGGCCATCCACCCGCTTGCCGGTTCGGTCGGAGCGATCGTCGCGGGATGGGCGACCGAGCGCTTCTTCGGTGGTCGCCGAGCGCCGGTGATCGCGATCCTGCTCGCGGCGCTCGGGGCGCTCTCGATCGCTTTCCCCTTCCTTCCAACGGACGCCACGGGCCTGGTCATCGCGGCGGTCGCGCTCATCGGTTTCTGCACCTACGGTCCGCACATCCTGATGGTCGGGCACGCGGCGCAGGATTTCGGCAAGAAGAGCGGCGCGGCCGGAGCCGCCGGGTTCATCGACTGTTTGGGCTACATCGGCGCGAGCCTCGCCGGTTGGGGCGCCGGGAAGCTGATCGACGGCATCGGCTACCCGGTCACCTTCGCGATCTTCGGGGTCGCGGCATTGGTGGGCGCGGGCTTCGCGGTGCTGATCTGGACGGTCCGGCCGGATGGGTCGAAGGAGGGGCGGGCGGCGTCATGACCTCACGCGAGCGCGTGGCGGCGGCGCTGAGCTTCGCCGAGCCGGACCGAGTCCCGGTGGACTACTGGGGAACGTCCGAGATCGACCGGAAGCTGATGGAGCGCTTCGGGCTGGGAAGCCGCGAGGAGTTGCTGGACCACCTCGACGTGGATTTCCGGTACATCGCGGGTCCCGCCTACATCGGTCCGAAGCGTCCCCCCCGCGAGGATGGGCTCGTCGAGGATCACTGGGGCGTGCCTCGGGTGCGAGTGGAGGTGGCCACCGGCGAGGGCGACGCGGCCTACAGCGAGGTGGCGAGCTTCCCGCTCGAGAGCGCGACCTCGGTGGAGGAGATTGACGACTACCCGCTTTGGCCCTCGCCCGACTGGTTCGACTACGAGGTCGTTCGCGGGCAGGCGGCGCGGGCGCGGGAGACGGGCCGCTGCGTGGTGTTCATGGGCGACCGCATGAACCGCTGCGCGCAACTGAAGCCCGCGATGTATCTGCGCGGGGTGGAGCGGATCCTCCTGGACACCGTGCTCCATCCGGAGATCGCGGAGCGGATCTTCCAGCATGTCGCCGGGTTCTACCTGGAGTACGCTCGGCGCACGCTGGAGGCTGCGGACGGCGGTATCGACGTCTTCTTCATGGGGGATGACTTCGGCACCCAGAACGGCCCGTTCATCTCCCCGGAGATGTGGCGTACGTTCCTGTTGCCCGGCTTTCGCGAACTCGCCCGACTCGGGAAGAAGCACTGCCGGTGGGTCGCGCACCACACGTGCGGCTCGGTGAGGCCCCTGATCGCGGACATGATCGAAGCGGGGCTCGACGTCCTGAACCCGGTGCAGCCCGAGGTCCAGGACATGGACCGGCGCGAACTGAAGGCGGCGTTCGGCGACCGGCTTGCCTTCCATGGCTCCATTTCGATCCAGCGCACTCTGCCATTCGGGACGCCCGACGACGTGCGGGCGGAGGTCGCGGAGCGCGTCGAGACGCTTGCGCCGTCGGGCGGCTTCATCTTCTGCACCGCGCACAACATCCAGGCCGACACGCCGCTCCGGAACGTGGAGGCGCTCTTTGAGGCCTACCGCGAACTCGGGCGGTACGGAGTGGGGTAGCCATGCTCATCGACCGACGCGCGTTTCTCAGCGCCACAGCCGCGGGAGTGAGTGCTGTCTCGGCCGGGGGGGCGCTGGCCGCGCAAGTCGAGGAGACGCTCTTCTCGTTCTGCGTCGTTGCCGACCCGCACTGCTCGGAGGAGCCCAAGGCCGGCATCGAGCGGTACGGGAACGGTGTCGAGAAGCTCCTCGCATGCGTGCGCGCGATGGAGGCGCTGGAGGGCCCGGACCGGCCCGCCTTCATGCTGATCGCGGGCGACCTGCATGTGGATGCCTTGGCGGGTTGTCTTGATCGCGTCACCATCCCCATCCGGCCGATCGCGGGGAACCACGAGGCGACGCGCGAGGGGCGCGACAAGCTGGCGGGGCTCTTCCCGGACTGCTTCCGCCTCGGCGAGGCGCAGTCGGACTACTACTCCTTCGTCCACAAGGGCGTGCGGTTCGTCGGGGTGTGCGACGCGGGGAGCGGCGGCGACCATGTGGGGCACTTCACGTCCGAACTCATCCGTCCGCTCGGGCAATGCGCGTGGCTCGAGGAGCAGCTCGCGACGCCGGAGCGGAAGGTCCTGTTCGGGCACATCCCGCCGCACCCTGAGGCGGCCGAGGATGGCATGCGGATGAGCCGGACGGCGTCGCTCTGGTTCAACGCACTCGTCGAGGAGCGCGGGCCGGAGGTCATGTTCTGGGGGCATCTCCACCAGGCGACCGCGACGTACGACGTGGGAGCGACGCGGTGCGTCATCCTGCGGTCATGCTGCTGGAACGGCGACCGGTCGTGCCTCGGGTTCGCGCATGTGCGGGTGACCACTACGGGCATGGTCCTGCGCGAGATCGAGACCGGGGCCTACGCGGAGGGGTAGGAGACGCTGGGCGGGCGACCTGCCGGAGCGGGCGATCTGCCGACGGGCGACCTGCCGACGGGCGCGTGCCGGTCGCGCCCTACGGGTCTGGGTGCGGGAACTCCTTGCGCAGGGGCGACCGCTGGCGGATCATACTGGAGGGAGCGTCCGGGTGGGCTGGCGGACGGTAATAGGAACACGTCGGAGGTGGTCGGCTTGGCTACTCGCGACGCCGAGGCTCTGTTGCCCGAGGCGGCACACCGTAGAGGACCGCGCCGTGAGCACGATGACTGGCGTAGCGTGACCGACGTGACGCATGGATCGCGCCGGCTCGTGTTCACACGGCCTCTCGAGGTGCGTGTGGTGGAGCGTGAGGGCGCGATCTGGCACGAGTGCGACCCTCTGGGCATCTGGGCGTGCGGGGCGGACGAGGCGGAGGCGGAGCGCGACTTCGCCGAGGAGATCGCCGGCCTCCACGACCACTACGGATTGGCTGACGACGAGGACCTCAGCGCGGACGCGGCCGCGCTGAAGCGCGCCATCATCGAACTGGTGGAACGGGTGGAAGAGGTCTAGTGGCTTCGTACAAGTCGAAGACCGTTGGCGCGGCTCTCGAGAGGAAGGGGTTCCAGCGCACCAACAGCGCCGACAGGGTGTACCACCTCTACGTCGACGGGCGCCGAACGAGCGTGCGGACGAAGATGAGCCACGGCTCCGACAAGGCGCTTAGTGACGCCCTCATCGCCCAGATGCGGAAGCAGACGCGACTCGACCGCTCAGAGTTCGATGCGTTCGTGCGATGCCCCCTGTCCTACGAGGCTTACGTCGCGCTGCTGAAGGAGCGGGGGATCGTGCGGTAGCACGCACGGAGGGTCCTGCCCGCGGCCGGCGTTCCTGCGGGCGACCTGCCGGAGCGGGCGACCTGCCGGAGCGGGCGACCTGCCGGAGCGGGCGACCTGCCGGTCGCGCCCTACGGGTCTGTGTGCGGGAACTCCTTGCGCAGCGCCGTGACCGTGCTCGCCGACAGCACCACATCGGGCCCCCGCAGCGATAGGCGCCGCGAGACAGGGACACCCCGCGCATCCGAAACTGGCGAAGGCCCCGCCTACCTCACCCCGTAGAGTTGGAAGGCGGCCCAGTAGTGCGGGGCGCGCCATTCGTCGTTCTCGGCCATCGTGGAGAGCATCGCTTGGCGCAGGGCCTCGTCCTTGGGGGCGCCGGCATTGAGCGCCTCGTAGAGCGCGACCATAAGATGGGCGGTGGCGTAGTCATCGACGTTCCAGAGGCTCGCGATGACGCTCGGAGAGCCGGCATAGAGGAATGCCTGGGTCATCCCGATGATGCCCTCACCGGGCCGGAGGCCGCCGAGAGCGGTCGAGCATGCCGAGAGGGTGACGAGGTCGGCGTCGAGATCGAGGGCGAAGATCTCGCGCGTGCGGAGGAACCCGTCGCTCGAGCCTGCGGTCTGCGCATCCTCGCCGGGGTAGCTGAGCACCAGCGCGGAGTTTGTCGGGTTCGCGGGGGCGAACCACCCGTGTGCGGCGATGTGAATGTACCGGCGCTCGCGCAGGAGGGGCCGGACCGTCGTCTCCGCGGCCGTGGCTCCGAGAAGAACCTGGGAGTCGGGAGCGTAGAGGTCGGCGATCCACGTGGCCTCGGCGCCGGTGTACGGAAGCCGGGCGAACTCGGCCCGTGCGGAGCGCCGAGCAGGGCCTGAGCGGTGGCCCGGGGGCGTGATGAGACCGCCTCGCGTGCCGCGGCGCTCCCCGGGCGCCTGTGGTCCCGGCTGGCGCATGCCCGGCCGGGGGGTACGCCGGTCGACCTCGGGGCGGGGACCGTCGGCTGGCGGCAGCGGCGTCAGCACGGAGGCGGGCGCCTCGGTGTAGCCGTCGTACACGGGGTCCCCCAGCGCGAGCAAGCCGTGCCCTGTCTGATCGCCCTGTGAGGCGGCGAGCTGGGAGTAGACCGTCGCGGAGGCGCAGAGCGAGACGGGCATGCGCTCGACAAGGTGCTTGCCGTCGGCGTCGACGAGGGCGGCGAACGGCACGTAGTGAAGCGATGCGTCGGGGCAGACGATGAGGCGCTCCACCGCGCGCACGTCCGCGGAGACGGGCGCGATCAGCGTGTCGTAGGCTTCCCGGAGCAGGGCGCCGGCCGAGGTGTCCCGCGCATCGATGCGCTCGCGCAGCACACGCACCCACTCGCCGCCCTCGCGCATGTCGAGCGCGATGGTGGCGTGGCGGATGCCTCCCGTCTTCGTGATCGCGAAGACCGCGAGTTCGTCCGAAGAGACCTGGACGTAGCTCAGGAAGGCGGTTCCGTGCTCGAGCGCGGCGCGGAGCGTCTCGGCGTCGATGGGCTCCGGGCGGAGGAGCCTTGTGACGCGTGGGTCCTGGGCGGCGATGCGCGCATCGAGCAGCGCCGCCTCGCGCTCGAGTTCCTCCAGGCGCGCTGAGAGGGCCTCCCTCTCGTCCTCGGTCACGGACTCGAAGGCGAGTCGGGAGGCGATCCCCTCCTGCTCGTCGTCGATGGCCTCCCGCTCCGCGATGGCCTCCGGCGCTACCTTCTCGCCGAGGTCCACCTCACGGAGGCTGAGCATCGTGCTCAAGGACCGGGCGCGCATCCGCTCGCTGAGGGCGAACGCTTCGGCGACACGGCCGTCGGCGAGGGCCAGACGGATAAGTCCCAGGTACCCCTCCACCCGCGATCGGCTGTCGGTCGGCGCCGGCCCCATCCCCGCCGTGGCGGCTCGTGTGTGGAGGCGCTCCGACTCGTGCACGGCGGTTCGATAGGCCTCCGCGGCCGCCTCGCCGTCGCCCGCATCCTCGCGCGCCTGGCCGAGTTGCGCCGCCCACTGGCAGACCGGCTCGCCGAGATGGTGGAGCAGCCCGATCTCGACGGCTTTCGAGAGGAGCGCATCGGCCTCGGCGGGGTTGCCGGTCTTCGCGGCGTTCTCGGCCATTGTAGCGAGCGCGCCGCCGACCACGACGGCCCCGCCGCGGTCCGACGCCAGAGCATAGGCGCGCTCTCCGTAGGTTCTGGCGGCCGAGAGGTCCCCGGCGTCGCGCGCGGAGTCGGCGAGCCCGATGAGGCAGGCGGCGGTCTGGGCGGAGTCAGCTCCCCGCTCGAGGATCGGGAGGGCGCGTACGTAGAGGGCTCGGGCCTCGTCGGGGCGGGTGTCCGAGATGAGGGCGGCGAGGGCGATGAGGTCCTCGGCGAGCTTCGGCTCGGG
>CAZCER010000257.1:0-7251 GCA_964497385.1 uncultured Armatimonadia bacterium
ACAGGCGGCGGCACAGGGACGCTCGACGTCTTGGGCCTCAGCCGCGATAGCGCCGCCGGCTGGCAGAGGCTTCCTGACGGCGAACGTCCCGCCGCGAACCCCAAAGCGGCCGCGTCCGCGCTCGCATGGCTCGGCGCGCGCCAGACGGAACGCGGCTGGGTCGTCTCGTGGCTGGAGGAGCCGCAGCCCAAAGCGTTCCTCTACGACCAGGCGCTCGCGCTCCTTGCCTTCTCACGCGGTGATCCCACCCGCGCCGAGCGCCTGGCGCGGACCATCGTCGAGGCGCAGGACGGAGACGCTTGGTGGGCGCGGTGCGTGGATCCGCGAACCGGCGAGGTCCTCTCGCGCGACAAGTGGGTCGGCGATCAGGCCTGGGCCGCGTACGCGCTTGCCGTGTATGCGCGAGAGCGCGACGCCGCATGGGCGATGGACGCGGCGCGGCGAAGCGCGGAGGGCCTCGCGAGGCGCCAGCGGGACGATGGCTCGATCGCCGAGGCCTACTCGACGGAAGGTCAGCTCGATTGCTGGTGGGCATTCATGGCGACGGGGCTCACCGAAGAGGCCGGCCGACTGCGGGACTACATCCTGGCCCGCCTCTGGAACGACGACATGGGGTGCTTCCTCCGAGGCTACGCCGACGGGCCGGACGCCGTGGTCGCCTGCGACTGCCAGACCTGGGGCGCCGAGTTCGCTCGGGCGATCGGGCGAGACGACATTGCGCGCCGCTGCCTCGGCTTCGCCTACTGGGCGCTCCGCACGACGGGCGGGGGCGTGGAGGGCCTCGACGGCATGGGGCCCGTGAGCGTGTGGTGCGAGGGGACGGCGCAGTTCATCAGCGCCCGCGGCCCCGAGGCGGGACGACTCATGGAGGGGCTCATCGCCCTGCAGTCCGACGACGGCGGCGTGCCCGGGAGTCCGGAGTCCTGGTCCACCGGGTTGGTGTGGCTCACGACTTGGCGCGGGACTTCCTCGACGGCGTGGTTCTACTTCGCGCTGACGGGGAGTCCGCTGGGGCTGCCGTAGAGACCCGCCGGCGACGGCGGAATGCGGCGACGCCGCTCGATCACCGCCGCGCGCTCTCGGCGCTCTCGATCTCGAACCCGGCGCCCGGGCCCGCGGTGGCCCTGCGCCCGAGCGCCCCGCGCGGGTCAGGATGTCCCGCGTTGAGAAGCGCCTGACGGATCCTCTCCGCCACGGGCTCACAGGCCTGAATCAGCTCGAGTTTGCGCGCGGCGTCCGCGTCGAGCGCGCGGCACTCAGCGGCGATGCGCACGCTCTCTTCGGGGTCCGCCATCAGCTCCGCGAGCACGGGGTCCACGTCGGGGCTCCGGGCGACGCCTGTGAGGTCAGACCACAGGCGATTCTGCTCCAAAAGCATGGAGTCGAGGGCGCGAGCCAGCTCCGACGCGGCGGCCGATTCGTCGTGCGCTCCGCGCACCATCGTGAGCGCCGAAAGCCGGACGACGGCGATGGGCTCCGCGAAGTAGCCGGCCATAGGGAGTGCGGTGACGGCGTCGGCCACCGAGGCGGCGGCGTAGGCGCGGCCGGCGATCTCGTCGCGGGAGTGGTACCCGCTTGCGACCGACGTCGGGGCCAGCGAGAGCACGGCCTCGTCGAGCGCGAAGTCGAGGAGTGCGAGAGACGTCTCGCGCTCGGACAGCTCCGCCTGAACCGCCTCCGGGCCGCCCTCGCTGCCGGCCCGCACGAACTGCCTCGATCCGGGCGGCGTCCCGAACCCGCCGCCGAACCCAAAGCCCCCTCCCGCGCCGGCGCCTTGCGCCGAGTCGAAGAGTGGATCCGGGTTCCAACCGACCGCGCTGTCCCGGCTCGCGGAGGAGGCCGCGCGAACCTCCGCGAGGCGCTCTGGGGCCGTCACGTCGGCGAGCAATTCCGCGCGCAACTCGCGCGTGCGAGCCGCGCGTCGCGCAGCTTGGCGGGCGGGGTACACAACGGAATAGCCCACCCCGGCGACGACCGCCAGGGCCAGCGCCGCCCACAGAACGGGGTGTACGCGGCGCCTAGAGCCCCGCCTTGTCGCCAACGATGTAGACGCCATCGGCGCGCCTCCGCGCGGACAGGCCCGCGGCTTCACAGATCCGCCGGACCGCCTCTTCTTCGGTGACGTTCTCAAGGACAAGCGTTACGCGCGGCAGCGCGGCGCTCGAGGTCTCGAACTCGACCACGGTGCCGAACCGACGCGCTACGAGGGACAGGGCGTCCCGCGTGGGCACTCCCTCCAGGGCCAGGCTAATGCGCGTTTCCCCGGGCGATGGACGCACGCTGTAGACTCCCGGACCGCTCTCTTCGGCCCATTCCCGGCGCCCCGCCCCTTCCGAAGCGAGTTCGGCCATGGACGCGTTCGGTACGGGGACCGCGCCGCGGCCCCCTGCGGGGCCCGCGGGGCCGGCTTTCGCGGCGGAGGAGGCCGGAGCCGTCGCGGAGTCGGCGAAGGCCTTGTCTTCGGCGGGAGCCGCCTCCATCGCGACGACGGCGGGACGCGCGCCCTCCGCGCCCATGGACTCCGACTTCGGCCGGGGCCCGCCGAGAAGGGCGCCGAACCCGACGACGCCGACCACGAGAAGAACGGCCGCCGCGAGCGAGCCGGCGAGCAGCATCCGCGACGCGCCGGGGCCGCGCGGCGCGCTCCGCTGAGCCTGGACCGCCGCGGCCACCGAATCGGCGAAGCCCTCGCGCACCGTGACTGGGTCCATGGCGGCGAGGAGTCGCCCCACCTCGGCGAACTCACGGAACGCCTTCGCGCACGCTTCACACGAGGCGATGTGGTCGACCAGCTCCGCGGGAACCGGTTCGCCCCTGCTGTAGGCCAGGAAGTTGTCTTGAGCGGTTATGCAGTCCATCGCGTTCACCACCGACCGGTTGGACCGGTCCTTAGCTACAGGTTGGAGGGCGCTCGAGGCTTCCTTGTTCCAGAAGCGGCGCCAACTCCTCGCGCAACGCGTGTCGCGCCCGGTTCAGTCGCGACTTCACGGTGCCCATCGGGAGACGGAGGATCTCGGCTATCTGCTCATAGCTGAGTCCTTGAATGTCGAACAGGACCAAGAGCGACCGGTGCTTCAGGGGCAAGCGCGCCAACGCCTCGTGCACGCGCTCCTGAAGCTCGCTGGTCTCGGCCAGAGAGTCGGGCCCCGGAGAGGGGTCGGGCGGGTCGAACGAACTCGCTTCATCGGGGGCCCTGGCGGGGAGCGGCTCGGGCAGACGCCGGGTCCGCCGCGAGTGGTCGAGGCAGACGTTGTAGGCGATGCGGTAGAGCCAGGTGGCGAAGGACGCGTCCGAGCGGAAGCGCGGGAGAGACTTCCAGGCCGAGAGGAAGGCCTCCTGCGCGACGTCGTGCGCCGCGTCGCGCTCGCCGAGCATGCGGTAGGCGACGTTCACGACGCGCTGCTCGTGGCGGCGCACCAGAACATCAAACGCGGCGGCGTCGCCGCGCTGGCAGCGAAGCACGAGTTCGGAGTCGGAGACGGACGTGGTCATGTCGCTCCCGGGGCGGACCTACTCGTCGGCGGCGTCGGACTCGTCCCCGATCGCCCGCACCACGTATCGGCAGCCGCGGTTCAACTCGTCGTGGGTGATCCGCCCGCCCTTCAGTTCCTGGTACAGGAACCCGTTTAGCTTCTCGAAGATCGCGGGGCGGGTCCGGCCTTCCTCGACCCAGCTGTCGACGTAGTCGCGCAGCTTCTCCATGCGCTTCTCGGGGATCTGATCGACATGCTGGCGCACGGTCGCGAGAACCGCGTCGAGGTCGGTGCTCTCGAACTGCCCGTCTCCCTCGCACTGCGGCATGGCGAAGCGGCCCTCGGCGCCGTGAAACTCGATGTTGATCTGGTTGGTGGAGCCCCCGGGCGTCTCGTAGATGATGCCGATGTTGATGCGCCCGGTGTTCTCCCACTTCTGGTACCGGACGTTGCCGTACGCGATCGCGCGGTCGCGTCCGGCGTCACCGGCCCGGTCGCTGTGGTGGTACTCCGCGATCATGGAGCCCAGTTGCGCCAGGAACGTGTCGATGTTCGGCCCACTCACGACTGCTTAGCTCCTCGCATCGGCTCGATGGCGGACGCGTAGTTGGCCGCACGCGGCCTCTACCGATCCACCCACACTCCTACGAACCGAGACGTTCACGCCCGCCTCGGCAAGGACCTTCCCGAAGCGCCGCACCGCGGCCTCCCCTGGAGGCCGCAGATCGGCGCGCGCGCCGGGGTTCAGCGGGATCAGGTTCACGTGCGCGCCCTGTCGCAACAGCCGCGCGAGCGCCGCCGCGTCGCCCGCACGGTCGTTCACGCCTTCTATGAGTACACACTCGAAGGTCACTCGTCTACGCGCAACCTCCGCGTACTCGCGAGCCGCGGCCACCACCTCGTCAACGGGATCGGGCTGGACCGGCACGAGCCGCGCCCGGAGTTCCGGGTCGGCGGCGTGCAAGCTGACCGCGAGGCGAATCCGACGCCCGGACGCGGCCAACGCACGTATGCCGCGCACGACGCCGATGGTGGAGAGAGTGACGTTTCGCTCGGGCACGGAGAAGGCGACCCCGTCGCACAGAAGCCCAAGCGCCGGAAGCACGCCGCCCGGATTCAGGAGCGGCTCTCCCATCCCCATCAGCACGACGTGCGCGATCGGTCCGTGCCGCAGCCGGAGGGCCAGCAACTGCCCCGCGATCTCCTCGGCCGCGAGCCCGCGCACGACCCCGTCGCGTCCCGAAGCGCAGAACACGCACCCGATGGGGCATCCCACCTGGGTGGACAGACACGCGCTCGGGCCCCAAGACTGCTCCATCGCGACGCACTCCACGGACTCCCCGTCGTGCAAGCCCACGAGATGCTTGGTGGAATCGCGCGCGGCGAACGTGGAAAGCACCGGCGGCGATGCGGGGCCGAGACGCTCGCAAAGCCGTTCGCGCAGCGCCTGCGGCAGATCGGTCATCGCGGCGAAGTCGGCCACGCCGCGCTCGAAGACCCATCGCGCAATCTGCGCGCCGCGGTAGCGGGGCTCGCCCAGCCAGACCGCGAGCGACTCGGGACCGTCGCGCAGCAGACGCAGCAGGTCCATCCCGTCACGAAGAGGGAGGGGGGATGGGTATTGGCCGCAAGAGAACGCGCTCATGGGTCGTGAAGCCTTCTCGCTCATAGAAGCGGATCGCGCCGACTTTCGCCTCATAGACATGGAGCCTCAAGTACCCGGTTCCCTCGGCCTGACCCCACGCCTCCGCCTCATCGAGCAGCCGCCGGCCAACGCCCTGTCCGCGGAGGCTTTCCGCCACCGCGAGTTCGCAGATCATGAGATCCGGCGGTCCGACCATGATCGGCGGGCGCTCGTGCTGCGTCGCCATCAGGTATCCGACGAGCGCCCCGTCTCGTTCGGCCACGAGGACCAGAGAGATCGTACTGCTCAGAAAGCGGATCAGGTACGATTCCCACGCGTCCGAGAACTCGCCGAGCGACCCCACGGGCCGCACCCAGTCCGCCCCGAGACGCCCGTGGAACAGAAGCAGCTCGTACGCCAGAGCCACGACGCCCCGCACGTCTCGATCGGAGGCGGTGCGGATGACGATATCGTCCGATCCGGCGATCTCCATGGCAATAGAGTATCACCAACAGGAGCGGCCGTCATTGCCGCCCGAGGGCGCGGCGCGGGCGACGGGAATCGCGGTCGCGGGGGCTGGATTCATCGCCGGGTGGGGTAGAAGGCTTATGAGCTTGTTAGGGACTAGACGCCCTCCGCGCGGAGCCGTATCATCCTTCCAGATCGCAGCCGCGCGCATGGCGCTCGGCGGCCCACGAGACCCGATGCTCTTCGGGCGCCTGAGGCGCACGAGGAGTTTCGCGCTTTTTGGGCCAGGTTGAGGCCGTTCGGACAGGCGCCCGAAGGAGAACGTCAGAGCCGCGAGACGCCCCTGCGGGGGGGCGACCTCGCCGCAGAGACCGTGGACAATGAAGACACGAGGACCTTCACGGGTGAGCGGACCGTCGAGCACGGGTCGCTCACCCGAATGCCGTGGGCAAGGCCCATCATGACGCCCGAGCGGAAACGGACTGCGGCGGCCGCCGAAACGTCAGCCAGCCGCAGCCGCCGCCTGCCCAAGAGGCGGCCTTCGCGCCGCACCCTTGCTTCGCTGCGCTACGTGAGTCTTGCGTGGGCCTTCGGCGCGACGTGGATGTACATCACAAGCGGCGCGGTGTTGACCCGGTTCGCCAAGATGCTCGAAATGCCGGAGTACGGGTTCGGCTTTCTGGCCGCGCTGCCGTTCGCCGGAACGCTGCTTCAGCTCCCGTCGAGCTTCATCGTGGAGCGCTACGGCCACCGCAAGACGCTCTTCCTCGTCTCCGGCGTCATCCATCGGGCCTTGTGGTTCGGGATCGCGGCCATTCCTTTCTTCGCGCCGCTCTCGAGCGCCTGGGTGATCCTGCTCGCGATGGTGGGCGCCTCGGGGCTCGCCGCGCACGTCTCGTCTCCGGCCGTCTCGGCGTGGCTGGGCGACATGTGTCCGCGTCCGCTCCGGGGGCGCTACTTCTCGCGGCGCATGCAGATCGGCCAGTTCACCGGCCTGATGGCGACGGTCCTGGTGGGCGTCGCGCTGGATCACGCCGACGTTCTGGGCCCCGACTCCCTACGATGGACGCTCTGCGCTCTGCTCGCGGCGGCCGCGTTCACCGGCACGGTGGACTTTCTGATCCTCGCGTTCGTGAAGGACCCGCCCGCCTCCCCGCCGGACAAGAGCGCCCGCTTCTGGAACGTGATTCGGGTGCCTTTGTCGGACTCCAATTTCCGCCGGTATCTCGGGTTCACGGCCACGTTCACGTTCGCCGTGGGCTACATAGGCCAGTACATTTGGCTCTATGTGTTCGACGTCGTGCGGCTGAACAACCTCGAGGCGAACGTGCTCCTCGTCGCCGTTCCGCTCGTGCTCTCGATGGCTTGCGTCCCCGCGTGGGGGCGCCTGATCGACCGAGTGGGCCGCCGCCCCGCCTTGGTGTTGGCGGGCTTCATGGTCATCACGGGCGGCGCCGCCTGGGTCCTGGTGCGTCCCGAGAACTGGTGGTACGGCTATCCGATCGCCATGATCTCGATGTTCGGGTTCCCGGGCCTGGAACTCGCGAGTTGGAACCTCCTGCTCGTGCTGACCACCAATCCGACCACGCGTCGCCAGAACAGCGCCTACCTGGCCGTCAACAGCGTGGTCGTCGCGATCGCCGGCGTGCTCAGCGGCCTCTTCGGAGCCGGCGTGGCGCGCTGGCT